>NZ_JAJKHN010000263.1:0-511 GCF_020982715.1 Bacteroides sp. 1_1_30 | reverse complement strand
CCCAACTCCAATGAGTAGTAATATACGTGCTTAATATCTTCAAACTGCTTGAAAAGTAATTCTGCCCTGATTTTCTGGCTCTTGGTCCATTTATCAGGTGATTTAAATAATAAATATCTGCTTCTGGCTAATAATTGCCTGAGTGTATCTCCGTTTTCGAGTTCTTCTGCTTTATGTACTTCCCCCTTCTCTTTTGCCGCCTTTATGGCTTTATTCTCCTCTTTTATCACTTGCCATCTATATGTAATACGCAACTCTTGTACCGCTTCGTATACAAGTTTTTGTACATGAAACCTATCAATCACCTGCATGGCACGTGGAAAGCACGTTTTCGCAATCTTTTGCATGCTCCCGGCCATATCCAGTGTAATTTCTTTGACTTGATTACGCAGCTCCTGTGGCATCTTTGTAAGTACCGCAATGATATCATCGGCTTTAGTGCCCTGAATTACAGCTATCATAGAACCTTTCCTACCTCGCTTATCTCTATTTATTAAGATGGTATAAAGAT
>NZ_JAJKHN010000262.1:0-521 GCF_020982715.1 Bacteroides sp. 1_1_30 | reverse complement strand
TTAGCCATGGTCTCGTGGGCTCGGAGATGTGTATAAGAGACAGACATTTTTCTTAAAATATCCTTCTTTATTAGGAGTAACTTGCACTACAATATCGGTTGTTTTATTAGGTAAAACCGGTTGTTTTGACCAGTTAGGTACTGTACAACCACATGTAGTAGTTACATTATTCACCACCAAAGGGTTAGGTCCAATATTTTTAAGACTAAACTTTGCAGTAGTAGTCTTATTTATTTCCAGATTTTTAAGTTCCAAAATAGTTGTATCAACTGTCAATGATGTTATCAAAGACTTATCATATAAGTCTGTTTTTTCTACTCTTTTATTTTCATTTATTATTTGCTTATACAAACTCCATATTTGAGGATTCTCTGTAGGATTACCAATGCAAACGACCTTATTATATTTATCCAACAAAAAAGTCTGATATCTACTGTCTTTGGGAAATGTATTGAGTTTATCAAGTTGATTACATATATCCATATAGCAAGGATATTTAAATGAGTCCTTTCTAAATAAAA
>NZ_JAJKHN010000261.1:0-535 GCF_020982715.1 Bacteroides sp. 1_1_30 | reverse complement strand
GTCCGTGATACTCGGGTAATACACGTTGCCATAAGTTCCGTATGGTCCGAAACGGGCAAGGAAGCGGAAGTAAAAATCTACCGGACGCCGGTAGCTCGTCTGTATTTTGGTTTTCAGCAGGCGGTAGGCGTACTCGTCAGAATTTTCCACCTTGACCTTGCGTCCGTTGAAATAATAGTTTCCCTCCTCATCTGAAGAAAACGATACCTCTTCCTTTGCCGGACGCTCGCCGGCAACGACCCGGAAGAAGTCCTCCAGGGAGCGGCAATCCTGGTATTCTACCGGAATCGTGTCGCCCTCTCGCAGTTTCACGTCCAGCTTGTCAAGCAGTGTCTTGATGGCGGGCGTGTAGATATTTTCGGATTGGAAGCATCTTGTATCCCGCCAGTATTTCTCGAAAAGAGAGCCGGTTTCAAGGAGCAGGAACAGGGTTTCACGCGCTGTCTGCGGTTTATCGGCCAGATACGGAATATACTCGGTCACCAGTATGGAAAGTGAAAGATACTCCTCCGGTTGCAGTTCGCTCTTCTGGTGC
>NZ_JAJKHN010000260.1:0-536 GCF_020982715.1 Bacteroides sp. 1_1_30 | reverse complement strand
GATAACCCATATTCTTTGGATAAAGGATATACTCTTGGGCATGTGCTCTCTGATCCCAATTCTGGAAGTCACTCAGGTGATCTTTATATTGGCTTTGAAGCTGTTTGCCATCCATACAGTAATGCTCTGCTACACTTTGGCAGCTAACGGCGTGATTATCTAAGTAATTCTTTTAAAAAAGCACCGAACTCAGCGGTTATGCGAGTACCGGTGGCTACCAAACTCCAGTCACGACTATATGTCTGCCCAGTGGAGGGATCTTCCCAGCGACGACGCTTGATACGTAAATAAACGGCTTTACCACGGATAGGGAAGTCCTGAACTTCAATCTCAGGGAGGAAACCTTTTGAGTGAAGATGTAGATCTGAGTACTCAGCAGGAATAGTGGCTTTCTCCTCTAAATAAAGAATAAAGCAAGTATCCTGAGAAACATGATTGACTAGGGTAAAGTAATCAAGGATTCCTGAAGGCAAGAACAAGCTTAAAGAAGCAACAGGATCAATCGTTTGGGAAGAGGATGTTTTCATGATGCAAAA
>NZ_JAJKHN010000025.1:0-78106 GCF_020982715.1 Bacteroides sp. 1_1_30 | reverse complement strand
AATCATAGTGGCATTAGTCAGGAAGAAAGTACCATATGATCAAAATACATACAAATATTATGAAGAACGAGAAGTTATAGAAAGGAAAAAGAACGAGAAGTTAATTTATTGTTAAACGGAATAAGAGATTAGGATATTAGCATAGAATACGGGGGCTTGGTTTAAAAGAAACGACCCGTTCCTTTTAAAGGAACAAGGTCGTTCTTTCTTTATTCATTCAATAAATAAATCCGGATTGTCTATCTGTAAAAATAAACAAAATTCCAAAGCGGTATTACTGTACGTTCATTACAATCGTTTTCAACTTATTTCTATCAGAAGTTCCTCCATACAGTAATTCATAAGTACCTTCCAACGGACGCATCGTATTCGACTCTGCATCAAACCATTCAAAGTTCTCACCGGTAAGAGGAATAGCTACTGATTCAGTTTTCCCTGCCGGAATATGAACGCGTTTGAAGGCACGCAAGGTATAACGGGGACCTTCCTTATCACCCGGACGTCCCAAATAAACCTGAACCACCTCTTCTCCATCACGTTGCCCGACATTGCTTACCGGAATAGTCAATACTACATTTTCACCTTTAGCGATTGTATTCTTGCTCAATTTAGCTTCTCCATAAGTAAAGTCAGTATAACTCAACCCATGACCGAATGGGAAAAGTGGTTGCTGTTGCATATATCGATAGGTACGTCCCTTCATGGAATAGTCTTCAAAGTCCGGCAATTGATTCACATCCTTATAGAAAGTGACCGGCAGGCGTCCACCGGGATTATACTCTCCCCAAAGAGCATCAACGATAGCTGTACCACCCGCCTGTCCCGGATACCATGCCTGCAGAATCGCTTCACAAGTAGTCGTTTCGGGCACTAGTCCGATAGCTGAACCGGAATAATTGATAAAGACAACCTTTTTACCAGCCTTCTTCAAAGCTTTCAACAAATCACGTTGAACGTCCGGAAGTTCAATATCCGTACGGTCACCACCCTTAAATCCGGGAACTTCTACCGGCATTTCCTCACCTTCCAGACTTGGAGAAATTCCACCAGCAAAAAGAATCACATCAGCATCCATTACTCTCTTCACTGCGAGGTTCAAGTCGATCCCGACCTCTTTGCCCAAATCAAAATCAAGTGTAGCCCTTTCATTCCGTTGTTTGAATAAAATCTCGATATGATACTCTTTTCCAGCTTTCGCCTGTAACG
This sequence comes from Bacteroides sp. 1_1_30, assembly GCF_020982715.1. Lineage (NCBI taxonomy): Bacteria > Pseudomonadati > Bacteroidota > Bacteroidia > Bacteroidales > Bacteroidaceae > Bacteroides > Bacteroides sp. 1_1_30. The sequence continues at coordinate 76,900 of NZ_JAJKHN010000025.1, read as the reverse complement.
TATAGAGGTTCGTCGGATTCTTAACATATATTTTCCGAGCCACTTGCTCACCATTTATAATAAGAGTCACTTCACCATCCAATTGAAAACGGAAAGCAACATCACCCGACTGCGAAGGACGAAAGACAGATTCATAACGAGCCGAGAAATTAGTTATTTCCACACCGGGCGCAAATGTAGTAGCCCCTGTTGTCGCAAAATGGAACGGAGTGGAAATCTGATCGGTAGCAACCACTTCCCCTTCACGATCACGATTATTCCAATATTCTGCCAAGAAACCGGGTTTACCATTTATACTACATTCATCAAACAGGCTTTGGAGTGTCTTTCCGTCCACACGGTCACAACCCGGTTCGTATATGATTTGTCCTTCCGGTAGTTTGGCACGGACAGCTTCCAATAAGGTAACCGTATGTGCCGGAATACCGTTATAATTTCCCCACTGCATCACGGAGTCATTGGCATTAGGTCCCATAACGGCTACTTTCAGATTAGTATTCAGAGGCAGGATGTTGTTTTTATTCTGCAAGAGCACCAATGATTCACGAGCCATACGCAAAGCCAATGCCTGATGTTCCTTACTATTCAACACAGAGGCCGGAATTTCCGACCAAGCCGGTTGTTCGTCCATTTCTCCCAGTTCAAAACGTGCTGTCAACAAACGTTTCAATGAAATATCTATTTCTTTTTCGTCAATCAAACCGGCTTTTACAGCATCCGCCAGTGAAGCATATTCACTTCCACATTCAAGGTCTGTACCTGTCCGCACAGCAGCGGCCGAAGCGTGTTCCTTATCCGGATGAGTCCCATGCGTTCCCGGTCTATAGAAATCGGAGATCGCTCCACAGTCAGAGACTACAATGCCTTTGTATCCCCATTCATCCCGCAATATTTGCATCAACAGGCGATTGCTGCCACAACAAGGCTCTCCCTCAAAACGATTGTAGGCACACATCACTTCCTTTACATGCGCTTTCTGTACCAAATCTTTAAAAGCAGGCAGATAGGTTTCCCATAAATCCCGGGGATCTATATTCTCCGCATCAAAACTATGCCGGTTCCACTCCGGTCCTGAATGAACGGCAAAGTGCTTGGCACATGCGTGCAGCTTATCATACCTGGCATCTTCCGGTCCTTGCAAACCACGGACTACAGCCATTCCCATTTGTCCTGTCAGATAAGGGTCTTCACCGTATGTTTCCTGACCGCGTCCCCAACGAGGGTCACGGAATATATTGACATTCGGTGTCCAGAATGTTAATCCCTGATAGCGTTTCAGCACGCCGCTTTCACCGAAAATACGCGATTTTACACGAGCCTCATCGGAAGTGGCATTGAACACTTCATATAATAATGAATCATTAAAAGAAGCTCCCATACCGATAGACTGGGGAAAAACAGTAGCCAATCCGGCACGTCCCACACCGTGCAACGCTTCATTCCACCACTCATATTCTTTAATTCCCAGTCGAGGGATAGCAGGTGATGCATTTTGCATTAATGATACTTTTTCTTCCAAAGTCAACCGGGGCAACAAATCCTCCGCCCGTTGTTCCGCCGTTAAAGAAGTGTCCTGGTAAGGCAGCAATTGCTTACATGCCGAAAACGATAACACCAAACAAACACCCATAATCGGTATCCAACCTCTTTTCATAATATTATACTTATTAGTTATGATTAATTTGGAAACAAAAATAGCCTATTTTCCAATAAAACAATGTTTCATTGGTTACAAATACATATTTGTGTGTTACATTGACGCATCACAGAACGAATAATCAAAAGAGTCCACATCTACATAACCGCCTACAGAACGTGTAGCATAATTAAATATGGCAAACTTACTGCCCATGAACATACGGGTGTAGTCAAACTTCATCTTAATAGGCAGACCGACAGGCAGCCATGTTTTCCCATCAAGACTATAAGAAAAACGAGCCTCATCCCGTCCATTGGTAAAGTCACCTTCCACACGCAAATAGACAAGCTCTTTGTTTAGAGGTATACGGGCTTGTTCGGTCATATCCACACGGCTAATGGCACGCTTCGTTTTCTCAAACACGCTTTTCTGTTCACTCATCACAAGAGACAGTTTATTTCCGTTCTTTTCAACCGTAAGCACACCGCTGTCACCATTAAAAGCCGATAATCCTGCACGGTCACCATCTTTCATCCCCCCCAGAGAGAGACTGACAGTGCCCATGCATTTCGGTCCTACCATACGTTGAGTCAACGTATTGGGAGCAACAAACAGGTTATCTACCACACGGGAGGTTTTCAAACGCAAAAATCCGGGACGGTCGGTAAGGCTCCATGCCTGATCGACGGGGTTATGATTCCACTGCCAATAGAGGGAAAGCCCGGAAGCGGAAAAATCATCCGAACCGCAGATACCATCCATTGACATATACGATAAAGTGGTATCATTCGGAATGTGCCCATCCTTGTCTCCCAGCATAGGCCAACCATCTTCCGTCCATGTACAAGGCATAAGACACGGCACACGCCCTACGCCACCACGATCCTGAAAAATCAGTCCGTACCATTCACCGTTTTTCCCGTCTACGATGCATCCCTGACCAACACCGCCATGCCCGTCAAACTCCGTTTCAAGAATGACACGTTTTTCGTAAGGTCCGGTAATCTTATCGGCACGATAGCATACTTCACGACGCAGACGGCCGGGAATACTCCAATCCATAGAAATCATCAGCAAATAATATTTTCCATTATGCTTAATGACGGAACTACCTTCCAACAGACCTTGTTCGTCAGCATCCCGCTCAAATATTTGCTGATTGATGCCACCGGGAAGTACATCAGTCAAATCGGGTTTCAACTCCGTAAGATGTCCCGTACTGTGAAAGAGATACACCCGCCCGTCATCATCAAACAGAAGCGAACCGTCATGAAAATGCGGGGGACGCGAAAGAAGTTTCCAGGGACCGGCCGGATCTGTCGCAGTATAAACAAACCCACGTCCGGGCGCGCCATTGGCTGTAAACCATACATAGAATTTTCCGTCATGATAGCGGATAGATGATGCCCATTGTCCTTGCCCGTAAGCAGTGCCTTCGAGCAGATCATAACGGGGACCATCGTCAATGCGAGGAAATACGTAGCTGATAGTTTCCCAATGTTTCATGTCCGGCGAACGCATGATTGGCGCCCCCGGCATCAGGTGCATAGTAGTGGAAACCATGTAAAAGTAATCGCCTGCGCGACATACTGACATATCGGGCACGTCAGCATAAAGAATAGGATTACGGTATTGTGCTCCGGCTGATAGCGGGAAGAACCATGTAAAAAGAGTACACAGTAAAATAGTGTTGATTTTTGTTTTCAGCATAATCATCGTTTTTTTATTAACTGGCTACATTATCTATTATTTGAAAGCTAATTATTTAAAATATTCCTTGTTATCTTCCACATCACAAAAATAGAAAATGCAAACAGATATATTGCCCAAAGTATGCTACATGATTTCTTTGTGATGCTACATATCGAATGAAGAATGTTACATCTATATTTACTCATGTTACATCACCCTATCTCCCAAAGAGAGGAGACTGTATTCAGCCTCCTCTCACTTATTACATACCCGAACAACAGGTATCAACAACTATTCTTATTACAAGAACTTATCAGAACTCAACCAGTATACGGAACACCTTTCCCGGATTAGCCGTCCATTCCTGCATAGCTTCCAAAGCTCCTTCCGGTTTGGCAATCTTCGAAATCAGTTCTTCCACCGGACAGTTCCCTTCTTTCATATAATTGATAACCGCACGGAAATCGGCAGGTAACGCATTTCTGGAACCACGGATATCCAGTTCTTTCTGAACGAAATATTTCGTTTGGAAAGCTACTTCGCTCTTGGCATAGCCGATGCAAACGACCCGTCCTGTAAAACCCACTTCATCCACCGCCATCACATAAGTGACCGGACTGCCGACAGCTTCAATCACCACATCGGCACCGAAGCCCTCTGTTATCTGTTGCATCCGTTCGTGTACATTTTCTGTCTTGGAGTTAATCACATAAGAAGCACCTACCTTTTTCGCCAGTTCCAGTTTCTCGTCATCCAAGTCGACAGCAATGACCGTTGCCCCTCTCAAAGCAGCACGTACAATGGCACCGATACCAATCATACCGCAGCCAATAACCATCACATATTCATTATCGATCACCTGCGCACGAGATACCGCATGGAATCCGACACTCATCGGCTCAATCAACGCACAATCGCGAGGAGAGATATTACCAGCCGGAATAATCTTTGTCCAAGGTAAAACTGCATATTCGCACATCACTCCATTGCGCTGTACCCCTAACGTTTCATTATGCTCACAGGCATTGACACGACCATTACGACAGGAAGCACATTTACCACAATTGGTATATGGATTCAATGTCACGTTCATCCCTTTTTCAAAGCCGGCCGGAACATTCGGACCAACCTCCTCAATCACCGCTCCTACCTCATGTCCCGGGATTACCGGTAACTTCACCATTGGATTACGTCCCAAAAAGGTATTCAGGTCAGAGCCACAGAAACCCACATACTTGATTCTTACTAATACTTCACCGGCACCAACGGTCGGTTTTTCCAGTTCAACCACCTTCATTTCGGAGGGATTGACAATTTGAACTGCTTTCATTGGATATGTTTGATAAATAAGTTTATTAATCGATTACTTTATAACCTTTCCAGCCGTAATATGCACAGAAGACAAAACAAATCATCGGCACACAATAGGCCATATAATAGATATGCTCATTGGCATGCATGAAATAAGCCGTCAACTGTGGCAGGCAGGCATTGCCGACAATAGCCATTACCAGAAATGCCGAACCGCTCTTTGTCTGATTCCCCAGTCCTTTTAGCGCCAATGAGAACTGCGTGGGATACATTATAGACATAAAGAAAGAGATAGCCAACATTGCGTATAACCCGATCATACCTCCCCATATCATCACTGCCCCGCACAAAAGAATATTCATCAAGGCGTAAACCAGTAGCATATCCTGTGGACGGAATTTCACCATCAATCCGGTACCGATCCAACGCCCCAAAAGAAATGCGAGCATATACAATCCGAAGAAGGTAGTCGCCGTATCTTCCGGCAATCCGGCATAAGTGCAACAGTAAACCAGGAACAGACTGTTTATCGCCGTCTGTCCGCCGTTATAGAAGAATTGCGCAATCACTCCCCACCGCAAGTGTGAGTGCTTCAATACACCGAAGTCTATCAGTTTTTCTTTCTGGCTGCCCTCTTTCGTTTTACCCGAAGAAGTCGTTTTATCGGAAGAAGCCGTTTCTCCTTCGTCCCCAATCTTCGGCAATTTTGAAAAGACGAAGACAACAGCTATGGCAATCAACAGTATAGCCAATATCAGATAAGGAAGTTTCATGGCATCCGTTTCCAATTGGATATAGGCCTGCCAGCCTCCCGGATAATCTACAGGAAGGGTCTCTCGCGTGTAATGAGTTCCGCTAAGGATGAGCTTACTCAAAAACATGGCAGCGATAAAAGCTCCGAGTCCATTGAAAGACTGCGCCAGATTCAATCGGCGGGGAGCTGTTTCGGGGGCTCCTAAAACCGTCACATACGGATTGGCAGCTGTCTCCAGAAAGCACATTCCCGTAGCGATAATAAAGAAGATACAGAGGTAAGCCCAATATTCTTTTAAAATGGCGGCAGGAAAGAAAAGCAGGCCTCCGATTGCTGCTAATACCAGTCCGAAAATAATTCCCGCCTTATAGCTGTAACGTTTCATAAACATCGCTATGGGGATGGGGAAAATAAAATAAGCCAACCAGTAGGCAGTCTCGGTAAAGGAGGCTTCAAAGGTATTCAGTTCACATGTCTTCATCAATTGCCGGATCATTGTGGGAAGCAGATTGCTGCTTATCGCCCACAGAAAGAAAAGGCAGAAAACTAACGCTAAAGGTATTGTATATGTATTCTTTTTCATGGTATAAATCTAGTTTTACGATAAGGATGTTTTCTCTATCATTCGGACATGTTCTTGATGTAAGGAAGTACGGGGAGATCCGTGAATCCATAGAAGTTCCGGGCATTTTCTCCCAAAAAGAGTCTTTTGTCCTCTTCCGTCAACTCGGAAGACTTCACCACAAAATCGTATGACATCTTGTAGGTGATTGCTGTAATGGTGCGTGGATAGTCCGATCCCCACATCAGTTTCTCCATGCCAACTAAATCCGCCGCTTCCCGAATGGCTTTCACTGCTCCTTTGAAAGGATAAAATTCATCATTGAAAAGCCAGGTGATTCCGCCGGATTCAATCATCACATTGGGATGACGTGCCAGGCGGATTTGTTCTTTCCAGTCCGGACGTGTCACCATTCCGAAGTGTCCGACAGCTATTTTTAGGCGGGGACATTCCTGAATAATCTCTTCCATTTCGGGAACCTGTGTTGCTCCGTCAGCCAAGTCGATGGAGAGCATGACATTCCGTTCTTCCATAGAATGAAACATCTGCATCATTTCCTCATTATTCAGCATTACCCGTCCCTCTTTTAACAACAAGCGTTGGGCAGGTATTTTTATAGCCTTAAAACCTTTGGCTATAAGCTCTTTCGCCTGCTCCAAAAATCCAGGTTTGCGAAACTCACACATTCCGCAAACAAAGAAACGGTTGGGATAATGGGAAACGACTTCCGACAAATAATCATTCTGAATACCGTCAATAAACTCTTGGGTAATGACAGCCGCAGCCACTTGCGCATAGTCCATATTCGAAAGAAAAACTTCCGCGCTATTCACTCCGTCTATCATAAAGGGCGGAACCATTTGCCGGATTTCTCCCATAAATTCCGAACGGCCATTTTCCAAAGTCCGGATAGGCAATCCGTCCACAACAGTATCCTGTCGTAACCACAGATGGGCGTGCGCATCAATAATTGTATAGTCCATACGAATGACGCTGTTTTATGAGTTTGCCCAACTTACACGTTTCTGCTCTCCGATAATCTCCTGCACTTCCCGAACGAGTTCCCAGTCAATAGGTTCTTTGATGAAAGCGATGTTCTTTTTCACATTCTCCGGATTAGTCGTACTAAACAAAGTCGTTGCTATACGGGGATTGCTGACGGAGAACTGCATAGCCAGCTTCTCAACCGGATAATTCTTAGCTTTGCAATGTTCCATTGCTTTACGGCAAGCCTCTACCAAAGGTTTGGGAGCCGGATGCCAGGCAGGAACACCACGTTCACTCAACAGTCCCATTGAAAGGGGAGAAGCATTAATCACGCCGATTTCTTTGGATTCGAAGTAGTCCAGGAAGTCTGCTAATTTATCATCACACAGGCAATAATGGCAGAAGCTAAGCACAGATTCAATCGTACCGCTTGGTGAATGGTCAATTACCCATTTCAGGTTCTCGAGTTGCAAGTCGGTAATTCCAACGTGTCCTACCACTCCTTTTTCACGCAACTCAACCAAAGCAGGCAGAGTCTCATTAACTACCTGATTCAAATCGGCAAATTCAACATCGTGTACATTTATCAGATCGATAAAATCTATATTCAAACGTTCCATGCTCTCATACACACTTTCTGTCGCACGTTTTGCAGAGTAATCCCACAGATTTACTCCATCTTTTCCATAACGTCCCACTTTGGTAGAAAGGTAATAACGGTCGCGAGGAAGATCTTTTAGCGCCTTTCCTAAAACAGTTTCCGCTTTATAATGTCCGTAATAAGGAGACACATCGATAAAGTTCATTCCTGCCTCAACAGCGGTAAACACAGCCTGAATGCCTTCTTTTTCTTTCAAATCATGGAAAACTCCTCCTAAAGAAGAAGCTCCAAAACTAAGAGATGATACTTTCATCCCTGTCTTTCCGATTTCATGGTATTGCATACTTTTAGGTTTTAAATCATTTTGTATGCGACAAAAATAGGTCAGTAATAGTTTCAGTGCAGCAGAGAGCGGTCGAAAAACCAACGTAACGGTTTACGTAAAAAATATTGCTTCAGATGTTTTTAATTTTCCGGGAATGTGCTTTCTTTGTAAAAAGAATCTAAGTTGCAGACTTTCAAATGGAAAACCGGAAACATACTTCACTCAAAGATCTCGCCCAAGCATTGGGGGTGTCGATTCCTACTGTATCCAGGGCACTAAAAGATAGTCCGGAAATCAGCCGTGAACTTTGCGCCAAAGCAAAGGCACTGGCTAAAGAGATGAACTACCGTCCCAATCCTTTTGCCATGAGCCTGCGGAAAAATGCACCACGTATCATCGGAGTGATCGTTCCGGATATTGTCACTCATTTCTTTGCATCAATTCTGAATGGGATAGAGAATATGGCTATTGCCAACGGATATTTTGTGATTATCACGACCTCGCATGAGTCTTACGAGCACGAAAAAAGAAATATTGAGAATCTGGTCAATATGCGCGTGGAAGGTATCATTGCCTGTCTGTCTCAAGAAACAACCGATTTCTCCCACATCTCCGCCTTGAAAGACATTAATATGCCACTTATCCTGTTCGACCGTGTTTGCCTGACCGACCAATTTTCATCGGTGATAGCAGACGGGGCACAATCCGCACAGATGGCTACACAACATCTTCTGGATAATGGAAGTAAGCGGGTAGCCTTTATCGGAGGAGCTAATCATCTGGATATTGTAAAGAGAAGAAAACATGGTTATCTGGAAGCCTTGCGTGAGAATCGTATTCCTATCGAAAAGGAGCTAGTTGTTTGCCGGAAGATTGATTATGAGGAAGGCAAGATTGCCACAGAAACTTTACTGTCACTTCCACAGCCTCCGGACGCTATTCTTGCCATGAATGACACATTGGCTTTCGCAGCAATGGAAGTCATCAAAAATCATGGCCTCCGGATTCCGAATGATGTGGCAATCATCGGGTATACAGACGAGCAGCATGCTAATTATGTGGAACCGAAATTATCAGCAGTATCACATCAGACCTATAAAATGGGAGAAACTGCCTGCCAACTACTTATCGATCGGATAAAAGGAGATAAGACTATCAAGCAGGTGACGATTCCAACACATTTGCAGATTAGGGAGAGTAGTATAAAAAAATAAGGGAAACGTCTTATTAAAAGAAGTTTTATAGACAAACGATTCTACTTTTTATTTATAAATACTTACTTTTGCAGAAACAGATAAAACTCTATGAAACCGAACTACCTAACTATTCTAATTACAACACTATGCATTTTCTTTAATGCGTGTCATAATTCAAACACTGCCCCTCAATTACAATTAGCAGATTCATTAATAGACAAACGTGCTGACAGCGCATTATGCATATTGGAAAAGCTATCTATTGAAGAAATATCTAATAAATCAGCAAAAGCCATGTATGCACTATTATTAACAGAAGCTTTAGATAAGAATTTCAAATCTCACCGCAATGACTCTCTAATTCTAATAGCAGTTGACTACTATAAGGATAACAGTAATAATAAGCTAAAAACAAAAGCTTATTATTATCTCGGAAGAGTGTATCAAGACAATAAAGAATATATAAAAGCAACAGAAGCTTATCTAACAGCTTTAAAAACAGCATCCCCAAACCAAGCTCCAATATTACAAATATACAATAACCTGGCTTTATGTTACGAGAGTCAAGAGTTTTATCTTCCAGCTATCAAAACATATAAAGAATCATACGCAACTGCAGAAAAAATGCAAGACAAATATGGAATTTTACACGCAACCCGAGGATTAGGCAATGTTTATGCAATACAAGATGAGGAAGAAAAAGCATTATCTTATTATCAAAAAGCATTATCAATAGCACAATCTATCAAAGATTCATTGTGGGAAAATGCAATTTTTTGTGATATAGCAAAGGTATATGACGACCAAGGGTTATATATAGAAGCTAAAAAGCAAATAGATTTAGCCTTGAGATATGCTCCTTCTAACATTAATTTATCTCCTACTTACTTTTGGAAAGGAAGTATATTGTATAATCTCGAAGAAACTGATTCTGCTATTCACTATTTATCCCGAGCTAGTACTAAGGCCAATATTTATACTAAAGCTTCTATTTATCAGACTTTGTATGAAATAAACAAAGAAAACAAAAATTATGAACAGGCAATTCTATATAACGATACAGCTTTAACCTGCTATGACTCTATCCAGAAAATTATTCACCATACTGAAATTAACAATCTCATCAAAAAACACTCAATATATATATATATAAAGAAAAAATAAAAAAACAATCACAACAAACAAAAGTAATATTCATTATTGGTGGATTAGTTACAATGTTTCTGTTTATCTATACTGTAATGTATATAAGCAATCGCAATAAAAAGACACATATACACTGGCAGCAGCTACTAATGAAGAATCAGACAGAAAAAGCCACATTAAAAGAAGAAATCAGAGCACTATCTCATGCCAATGAAATCAATGAACACAGATATGCAGATATATTAAATCAAAGAATAAAGTTATGGCATCAAAGTCTTCAGATATGCGTACGTCTATTCAAAACGACTACATCTTATAAAAAAATTCAATCGATAGAAACATCTAAAAACAAAAAAGAGAAAGAGATAACTCAAGAAGAGTTATCACTGATTTATCAAGAAATAAACGAAGCCTTCATTGAAGCGATGCAAGAGTTATTAGAACAATACCCTAGTCTAACACAAGACGATCTCTATTACTGCATACTTAACTACCTCCAATTATCCAATAATACAATCAAAGTTTGTATGAAAGCCGGAAGCCAGTCTGCACTGACTCAAAGGAAATATCGTATAAAAAAACAATTATCTGACCTTAGTTTCTCTATAATTTTCGATGCTAAAGGAGAAAGCAAGTAAATGAACACAATGCCCTGTTATCACAATTAGTTTTTTGTTATATATATTTTATAACACACTGATTACCAATAGCTATATATAATCATATTGTTATTATTTGTTATTGTAACATATAGCAAATCATCCTACTTTTGCTGAAAATCAATAACAATAAAACTATTATGAAACGAAATCTACTTTTATTCACATTCATGGCTCTTTGCTCTAGCTTTATCTTTTCAATGCCATCAGACACAAGAAGACAAATAAAAATGAAAGTTAGACAGCCGATAGAGCATCGCTCTACTAACCACCCCGATCCTGTGCGAGTGTATATAAACAATTCATTATTAGAGGTTGAATTTGAGCATCCATCCAAAGATGTAACAATCACAATCATTAATTCTGAAACTGGAAAAACAATCTACTATGAAAAGATTATAACTTTAGAGAAAGTCAGACTCATTGATTTATCCGAAGAAGATAAAAAGGCTGAATACGTTCTTGAAATATCAACATCTTCGTGGTTCACAACAGGAGTATTTACAATAGATTGATATTATGAGACTTACTCTATACTATATATCAGCCACGCTGATAATATTATTTTATGCATCTTGTAATTCTCATCGGAGTTCCAAACACAACGAAAAAGATATAATAGCTGAACTTGATGGAGAAGTAATATATGCCAATGAAATAAATACAATTATAAAGCAAGAACTTTATGACGAGCTTTGCAGAATTCATAAAATCAAGAAAAAAGCTCTTGAGCAATTGATAAATGTCAAACTACTACAGAAAGAAGCCAACAAGAAACAGATGAGTTATCTAGAATATATAGATGATTATACAAACGCTCAAATAGAACAGTGCGGAATAGATTCTCTTTTAAAACGGTACAGGCTAGAATCAATTACAGAATTTCGAGGAAAAAGTATATATAGCGTAGCAATAGATTCTCCTACCGGTAAAGCCACGCGCTCATTTCATTTGAAAGGAGCTATTGTCAACAATTTACTGGACTCACTAAAAAGGAATAAAAAGATAACTAAATATCTCTATCCTCCAAAGAGTCCAAGAGTTGACCTAGATAACCTGCATACCTACTACAGGGGCAATCTAAAATCAGAAGTCTCTGTCATTATAATATCTGATTTTGATTGTGAATCCTGTATTAATGCTCATTCCCTTTACAATTCAATATATGAAGAATATAAAGATAAAGTAAAATTTGGCTATATCCACTATTCGGCAATGCCAACATTCGCTGAAATAGCAAGTGACGCAGCGAACAAGCAAAATAGATTCTGGGAATTCCAAGATTCATTATATGCATATAGAGGATATATTGATTCCACAGCCGTATTCAAAATAGCTCACAATATGTCTATGGACATAAACAAATTCCAAAATGACATAGCAAATGACGACGGGAAAAAAGCAATTGAAAACACAATCAATCAATTAGTGCTTCTTGGAGTGTATGCAACACCAACACTTATCATCAATGGACGCCTAATAGTTGATTCCAATTCAAAAGAGGAAATCTGTCATCTTATTGATGAAGAACTTTCAAAATAACATTATTAACGAATTAAAAAAATGTATTATGAAGAAAATTATCTTTTTATGTTTCTGTGCTTTATTAGCATCTTGCGCTTCAGATGAAGATCTGCAAGAGATAAACACTAATGAGAAAGAGTTGGCAAACATGATCAACGACTATGAACTAGTCTTAAAAGGCTATTCTCTTGATGAATTAAAAAAGGAAAAAGATGAACTAACCCCAACAACACAAGAAGAAACTGTTGCAGAGCCATGGCTTATTAAAGCCATACAAGATTCTATTGCTCAAATCCAATTCTCCGATAATATTCGTACAAGGACGGAGGCAGGAGCATACACAAGGGCAGTTAATATGGAGGGAGTTTTTAAGTATGAAACCTGCGGGGGATATCGTGAATTTGTATACTTTATGGACTGTGAAGATGGTGGAGATACACATTCAACAGGAAATATAGGAGCAACTAGAGTAGATGGAAATGGGAATGTAGAGTTTCACTTTTGTGTAATACCTACAGGCTATGCAACTGGCGGAGTATTAGCATTCTATCTACCATATTTGTATACGGAGAATATGCATGTAGTTAAACGGCATCACGATAATGAAGACCATAATAACAAAAATCATATTATAGATAATGCAGGTTTAGCCTCATTGGGTCCAAATTATTTCGATAAAAACACCGGTTTCTTTTGGAAATTTGAATGGGGAGCCTCTGGTAAATTACCTTTCAAATTTGGGGTAATTGGAACTGCTCCACTACCTGGATCCCATAATATTTTATGGATTGATGATGAAAACGGAAAAAACGCCAATCAGGCTATTAGGTGGACCGGCCCAAATAGTTCTAAAGGGTTTGATTTACCAGCAGAAAAAGATTTTTATGGCATTACTCCTGGCAGAAATACAAGATACGAAATAATTCAGATTTAGAAATAATTCATAGAATAAAAATCATACCTAAACCAGTACTATATAAATAATGAGTTCCCTTATTCTATCCTTTGCCATAGATGAAATAGGATTAGAATAAGGGAACTTTATTTTAATGGTAATAAGTGATTATTTTTCGCACTTTAACATTTGAACATCAAATACTAAAGTTGAATAACCTAAAATAGTAATCGAAGAACCTTTTGGAGTATAATCACTACTACCATAACCATATTTCCATGGAACATACACTTCCAAACGTTCACCAATTTTTCTTCGTTGCAATACCTCTGACAAACCAGTCACAAGCCCATTAATTGTTAAGTTCGCAGTTCTTGAAAAATCAATGCTAGGATTCGCTTCAGTAAAAGAGCCATCAAACGCTTCCCCTATAAAGTTATCTTGTTTATCAACATAACCACCAGTATTACCCCAAATGATATAAGAACCTTTATAATATACAGTAACCTCATCTGTTGCCCGCGGGATAATATTTTGAATCACCCCATCTCCCACAGGAGTTTTCTTTTTAAAATAGATAGGAACTCCAGGATATGCAATCATATGAATAGAATCCAACTGACCACGTGTAGCGGTATTTGCATGAGCATTGGCTATTGAATCTATAAAAGCTTCATTACGTGCCTGCCAGTTATCATATTTGCCCGTCTCTTCCGTTTCACTGCAAGCAGTGAATGCAAGAGCCAGCAATACTAAGGAGAATAAATAGATCTTTTTACTCATTCGTCAAAGGTTTATTGTAAAGTTTTCAATAGAGAAGTGATGCTTACTCTGTCTGCGATGATATTATTCAGTTCAGAGATAGCTACACGCTCTTGTTGCATGGTATCGCGGTTACGCAATGTCACGCAGTTATCTTCTAATGTCTGATGATCGACTGTTACACAGTACGGAGTACCAATAGCATCCTGACGGCGATAACGCTTACCGATACTATCCTTTTCGTCATATTGGCAATGGAAGTGGAACTTCAGGCTGTCAATAACCTCGCGGGCTTTTTCAGGCAGACCGTCTTTCTTTACCAACGGCATAACCGCCAGTTTCACCGGAGCCAAAGCAGCAGGTAATTTCAGAACCACACGGCTTTCACCATTTTCCAATTGCTCTTCGCAATAAGATGCGCTCATGATGCTAAGGAACATACGGTCAACACCGATAGAAGTTTCGATTACGTACGGAGTATAAGACTCGTTCAGTTCCGGATCGAAGTATTTGATGCTCTTGCCGGAGAACTTCTCATGTTGAGACAAGTCGAAGTTAGTACGAGAGTGAATACCTTCCACTTCTTTGAATCCGAACGGCATCAGGAATTCGATATCAGTAGCGGCATTTGCGTAGTGAGCCAGTTTATCGTGATCGTGATAACGATAGCTTGCATCGCCGAATCCAAGAGCTTTATGCCATTTCAGACGGATTTCTTTCCATTTCTTGAACCAGTCAAGTTCAGTTCCCGGTTTTACAAAGAACTGCATTTCCATCTGTTCGAACTCACGCATACGGAAGATGAACTGACGGGCAACGATCTCGTTACGGAAAGCCTTACCAATCTGTGCGATACCGAAAGGAACTTTCATACGACCCGTCTTCTGTACATTGAGGTAGTTTACAAAAATACCTTGTGCAGTTTCCGGACGAAGATAAATCTTCATTGCTCCTTCGGAAGTAGAACCCATTTCAGTAGAGAACATCAGATTGAACTGACGAACTTCTGTCCAGTTCTTTGTACCGGAGATCGGGCATACGATTTCTTCATCAATAATGATCTGACGCAATTCTTCCAGATTACCGTCGTTCAGAGCTTTAGCAAAGCGAGTGTGAAGTGCGTCGCGTTTTGCCTGATGCTCCAATACACGTCCGTTGGTAGAACGGAATTGAGCCTCATCAAAAGATTCGCCGAATCTCTTGGCAGCTTTCGCTACTTCTTTATTGATTTTATCGTCATACTTAGCCAGCTGATCTTCGATCAACACGTCAGCACGATAACGTTTCTTAGAGTCTTTATTGTCAATCAAAGGGTCATTGAATGCGTCTACGTGTCCGGAAGCCTTCCAGATAGTAGGATGCATAAAGATGGCAGAGTCGATACCGACAATGTTCTCGTGCAACAGCACCATGCTGTCCCACCAGTATTTCTTGATGTTATTTTTCAATTCAACGCCCATCTGACCGTAGTCATACACAGCGCCTAGTCCGTCGTAGATATCGCTCGAAGGGAATACGAAACCATACTCTTTGCAATGCGATACAAGCTTCTTAAAAACGTCTTCTTGTGCCATTTTCTTTTCTATATCTATTAATTTGAATTTGCTTTTTTCGTAAAAAGTGCCACAAAGATAGGGATTTATCTCATAAATAAGACAGGGAGGGTATTAATTTATCTTATTTACCCAACAACCACTTCCAAACCGGTATTACCTCAATCGCACATTTTTCCAACTCAATCCGTTCTTCATCGTCATACGTTATTATCAATAACTGCCGACATTCAAATACCTTATTCAATTTTACTAATGCCTGAACTTCCCGTTGGAAAGTCTCATCAGAGAGATTCATGGTATAACAGACCTGTATAGCCACTCCTGTATCAGGCAAATAAAAATCAACCTCTACATTTCTATTATAAAAGAATACAGCATCGTCCGTCCCATAACGCCGCAATAGTGTCACAGCAACCAAATTCTCAAGCAACGAGGTATCAGCATCCAAAAGAAGCAAATTGAGAATGCCATTATCCGCAAAATAATATTTCGGATTAGTTTCACGCTCCACCAATTTATCCGCAATATTTTGTATAGGAATCAGCAAGCAAGCATCTTTGGCATATTCCATGTAGTTAATGACAGTATTCTTCGATATTTTCACTCCGGTTGAAGCAACAATATTAGTTATACGAGTAAACGAAACCGGTTGCTTTATACTTTCGGCCAATTTGCGGAAAAGGATGCGTAAAGCAAAAGTATTTTCGATGGAATGTCTTGCAGCAATATCTCCTAAATATATCTTTTGGTAAACACTTGTCAGATAATCCCGTTTTGCGGCAAGCGATGCCCCTTCCGGAAAACCACCGGAACGAAAATAATCATTGAATATACGCTTTATTTCTGCCCGGCTCTCTGTTGCAAACAAAGAATTCTCTGTAACTTCAACCCCATTAGCATAAAGAAACTCTTTAAAATCATAAGGGTATACATGTACTGTAATGTATCGTCCCCCCAAAGTGGTAGCTACATCCTGACTAAGCATTTTAGCATTGCTTCCTGTCACATAAGCCCTATATTTATTATCAGCCAATCGCCGAACAAACTTGTCCCAACCATCAATATTCTGAATTTCATCCAAGAAAAGCATCGGCCTGTCTGTTGACATCTCGGCATGTACTTCCAGTATGAGATTTAAATCTGCCGCCGTCATTCCAATCAAACGTTCATCTTCAAAGTTCACATATAGCATTTCATTCCAAGTATGCCCATTATGCAAAAGTTCCTGTATCCGTTGATAAAGTAAAAATGATTTTCCTGCTCGCCGGATACCTACAAATACATAATTTCCAAACTCTTCAAACTGAAAGCTACGAGGTATAACTTGATGTTTGACCACCTCATTTCTATTATCTAATAGAACTTCTTTTAGTATTTCTCTTCTAATCATATTTCAAGATATTGTTCTAACCACTGAACAAATATAATCTAATTCTGTTCAATTAACAAGACAATATTGTTTTTTATTCAACTATTCGTCGATTTCCGGCTCTTCCACAAAAGGAATTCTTCTGTATTTGTGTTATCCCTACATCCGATATTTCTAATAGTTCATAAAACTGTCCAAAAGAGAAGCCCAAGCCTCATTAAGTAGTGGCAGATTTTGTTCGCGGGCAAGAACAATGTCGCATTGGCGACAGAAATCTTCCAAAAGTGCTTCGGTTTTAGCATCTTCCACTTGTATTCTTTGAGGTTTACCGGCATTCCGACGAAAAATTTCAGCAAGTTCCATAAGCATTAACACAGGACTTTTCTCGAAATCATCTCCACAAAAAAACAGGGAACAGATATTCAGAATTCGCATCTATACAAAGCAATATAGCCGGAAAATAAGGAACCTCATCCACTTTGCTCTCTACAGGAGCAGGTGCATGAACAATCCGCAGTTGCAAAACGCCAGATGCGGGAAGAGACTTCACCATACTTGTGAGTATATCATTTTCGAACTTCACCACAGCATACCTGTCCTGCACAAAAGCAGGCAACTTAACGGTACTCCATTCGTATGTTCCGTCAGCGGCAGGAATAAGGTAAGGAACAAGTTTTCCCCCTTTCATCGTGGGATAAGCCCCTTTGATGTCGAACCCAAGGGTTTCAAATTTATGCATTGCCAACTGCTCATCCACAGCAATTGCTGCACGAAGTGCTTCAGTAATGTCGCGAGCATCTTTCTCACATGTAATGCCATATTGCACCTTGTACGGTTGAAACCGAGTAAAATCCGGCCATCCTTTGGAACGACAAATCTTCAGACCAGCGTCAGTGGTATATCTGCGAATTATTTTCTTCGTCGCATCATCCAAAGCAGAAGCTGCCACAAAGTCACAATTAATGCAGTCAAAAGTCATCACAGCTTCAAACGTCTCGCAGCCAAAAGTTTGCTGGCTGCCCATTTTCAAAGTCTTCAAATAGGTTGAAAAACCTTTCTTGCCTCTAATAGAATCCAAGGGAGAAATGCTCACCTGCATTGCCCATTACGCTACAATAACCCGTCTCACCATCCGACAAGCGAAAAGCGAACACATCACTGTCAGTTAGTTTTTCCCATAAACAAATGCTGCGAAAACGAAACGCAGCCTCAAACATTTCATCAGTAAGTATCATATTTTTAGTCCAAATTTTATTTGATTACAAATAAACAATAAATTTATCGGTTTCCCTAACTTTACTATTTTTTTCTGCTATAGAAACCTCCAACCTGCTCTCGAGTATTAATTTATCTTATTCCTGAACTTCTTCATCGATTTCCGGTGCCACCATACGGTCATATTCTTCCCGCTCCTGCTCCCGGTCCGCTTTCTTCATTTCTTTGGTAAGCATCTCTTCGGGCATATACAGATTAAAAGGAATACGCATACATTTCATTTTTTTCACTTCCCGGCTAAATTCAGGACAAGCCACGAAATAGACACGTGAAACGGACACCTTTCCCGGAGTTACCTGTTCGGGGCGTTCAAATCCCGGACTGGTCAGTGACGTATGGAATGTGCCAAGTCCTTCGATAGTAACCGGCTGTCCGATAGACAATAAACTACGAATAGCATCAACCATTTCCGTCAATATACCATCTATCTGCCCACGATGGAATCCACTCCGTTTTTCCATGTACTCGGCAAATTCTCTATTCCGAATCGGATCTATCAGTTTTTTGGGTACACCATACCATAATTCTTTTCTTTCTCCCGATGTTAAATCGGCTTTTTTTCTCACTACATAAGGCACTGCCATCGTCTATACTCCTTTCTTTTTTCGTTTATACTCGCGTTCTATTTGACACCCGGGTGTCAACACCATTGAGACCCGGGTCTCAGACATACCAACACCCGGGTGTCAGTGCTCATGAGACCCGGGTGTCAGATAAGTGTTGGCTGCAACAAAATTAAGTCTTTATTATAGGAAAACAAAGGAATTCTTCTATATTTGTGCATCACTACATTATACTAAAGAAAAACATAGAACTATGATTAAGATTCTTCTATTGATAGACTATTCAAGCGAATTTGACAGGAAACTGCTACGGGGACTTGTCCAATACTCCAAAGAAAACGGCCCCTGGCTCTTTTACCGGCTACCTTCTTATTATAGCGCAATGCATGGTGAACAAGGCATTTTGAAATGGGCGAAAGAATGGAAAGCCGACGCCATTATCGGTCAGTGGAATAATGATACGATCGATTTGCAGAAGGAGCTGAATATTCCGGTAGTACTACAAAACTATCATCACCGGAGCGTCACTTACTCTAATTTGACAGGCGACTATAAAGGAACGGGAAGAATGGCAGCCCAGTTTTTTGCCAAAAGAATGTTTCGCAATTTTGCTTATTTCGGTGTTAAAGGGGTGGTTTGGTCTGACGAACGTTGCGAAGGGTATCGGCAGGAAGTAAAACGTATCGGAGGCGAATTTTTCAGTTTCGAATCGGATAAACAAGAAGATGAAATACGAATGGAAGTCAGCCGGTGGTTACAGGAACTTCCCAAGCCTGTTGCCTTATTCTGTTGTGATGATGCACATGCCTTGTTCATTTCCGAAACTTGCAAAATGACGAATATACCGATTCCGGAGGATATTGCCTTATTAGGTGTGGACAACGACGAACTGATGTGTAACATTTCCGACCCTCCCATTTCATCCATAGAGCTCGAAGTAGAAAAGGGAGGATATTCTATCGGCAGACTGGTCCACCGACAAATAAAGAAAGAACATGAGGGTACTTTCAATATTGTTATCAACCCTATCCGTATCGAATTGCGACAATCTACGGAAAAGCACAATATCAAAGATCCCTACATACTGGAGGTTGTGAAGTACATAGAAACCCATTACAGTTCCGACCTGACCATAGAATCTCTGCTTGCAAATATTCCATTATCCCGCAGAAACTTTGAAGTGAAATTCAAAAATGCACTGAACACTTCCATATACCAGTATATTCTGAATTGCCGGTGTAATCATCTTGCAGACTTACTACTCACAACCGACCGACCATTAGCCGATTTAGCCATAGAAGTCGGCTTTAAGGATTACAATAATATCTCACGTGTCTTTAAAAAATACAAAGGATGCCCACCACTTGAATATCGCCAAAAGAAGACTAGCCAGAGATAACCTTTCGTTTTCTGAAGATTAGTTTTCGGATTTAGATTGAATAATATTCCAGTAATTCCGCACTTTTGCCAAGTAAACATCAAATATCTTGATATTATGAAACGAATCTTTCTAGCAACCGGACTATTATTTTTTATATTCCAACTATTATCAGCTCAAAAAACAATACGTATCTATCCAACCGATGATACTTACATACATGGTGGAAACAATAAAGCGAAGTATGACCGTGTGCAGGGATTAGATGATCCCTTACAACTGAAAAGTTATTATAATAAGGCAAAAGTATATCAATACACGACTTATCTCAAATTCGACCTAAGCAAAATGTCTGCAAATCCGGAATGGATACAAAGTATCAAATTGCATATATACGGAAAAAGTCATAGTAAACGAGAACATATCTTGAACGTTTCTTTAACGAATAGTACTTCATGGGCAGAAGACGACCTTTGTTACAACACACATAAGGAAACGGGGAAAAACAAATTTATTACAAATACAAGAGAAGTGCCGGCTGACGGGAAATGGATAACTTGGGATTTAACCGGAAAACTCCAAAGAGACAGTCATCTCAAAGGCAATCTTATCACATTGGAGATCTGTGACAGCACTAATATAAAAGATGAATCGGGAAAAGGTGATATTGTTGTTTTCAAATCGAAAGAAAACAACAAGACATATAGACCTTATCTTGAAATCACTCAACTAAACAAAGATCACATTTTATTATCCGATATAAACATTAATGGTTCTACGATTGAAAACTTCTCTCCTTATCAATTGAATTATACAGTAAAATTGAAAGCAGATGCGAAAGCAATACCTTCCGTAGAAGCCTGCCCGTTCGTAAAAAGCGCAAAAGTAAATATAGAAAGTTCCAATCAACAATCACCAAACGATAGAGAACAGACAACGATTATTTCCGTAAAAAATAAGGGAGAAAGCTTAAATTACAGTATTCATTTCATAAAAGCCCCTATTACTTCAACAACTACAATAAAACAGATTTCAATAGACGGAGAAAAAATAGAATTTTTCAAACCGGGGAAAAAAGAATACCGTTACTACTTACCTTATAATTACAAGCAACAAACGCCTCTAATTTCCATTACAAAAGAAAATCCAAATCAACAAGTTAAAATTACTCCTCCTCAATCCTTGACCGGCAAAAAGGAAGAAAGAACAAGCTATATACAAATAATAAGCGGAGATAGAAAAAACAGCAACACTTATAGAATAATCTATGAAATCCTCCCGCCACTGGATATTTTCATCTGTATAGGACAATCCAATATGTGTGGAAGAGGATATATGGATGAATCAAAAGGTGATTTAAAACCTGTGGACAATACCTTCCTGCTCACTCCCGCACTCAAATGGGAAATTGCATCAAACCCTTTCAACAAATATTCTTCTGTACGTAATGATATCAGCGTACAACAAATAAGCCCTTCGTATGGATTTGCTCATTATCTAAGTCGGCACATTCATTCCAAAATCGGCATGATCGTGAACGGAAGAGGGGGGACATCTATATCCGAATGGACAAAAGGTAGCGGCATCGGACTTTATGAGGCCGCTATCGAGCGTGCGAAAGAAGCACAAAAATGGGGAAGAATAAAGGCAATATTATGGCATCAGGGAGAAGGAGACGACAGGTCAATCTCTCCTGATGAAGACTGGAGTAATCCTTCCAAATATCCATGCAGACTTCGAGAAATGATTACTAATTTCCGAAAAGATCTCAACGAGCCTAATCTTTGGTTCATTGCAGGAGAACTCGGGCACTGGAGAATAGATTCCAAGACTCAACATTCCCGTTCACAAAACTTCAACAATATGATTCGTCAGATCAATAAACATATACCATACACAGATTACGTCAAGGCTGATGAACTTGTATCCAGAGGAGATCTTTCCGATTCCCACTTCAGCAGAGAAAGCTGTATTACATTAGGAGAACGATATGCACAAAAAGTACTCCAATACATATACAATAAAGAAAAGATTGCAATATATGGTAACAAGTTCAATACTCTTACCTTTAAAAATGAATTAGCCGCTAATAACATTGAGCCTTCATTTCTGACAAGAGCCGAACTAAATACACTTTCCATAGATAAGGGGGCTTTGCTGTTATTATCCGGAGAAACTCCACTCCCACCTGAAAGCCGAATAGCCATTAATCGCTATTTATCAAACGGCGGCAATATTATCTTAGTTGGCGACAAAGGATTCGATTATACCCCACAAGCTACCGATGAAGTCCCTTTAATTAAGTTCTCCGATCGATCTTCTTATCAAATAAGTCGTGAAAAGAAGGATTTTAAGGCCGGTTCTTTGGAGAAAGCAATCATCAACATCATCACATTACCTAATGGAAAAGAAGCTTTAGAATTATCTACGACAAGAAAAGCCATGCATAGTACAATGATAAAGATACCCGTTCAAGATAAAGCCAAGCCGGAACTCTCACTTTTAACATTCAATGCGAAAGGTTCTCCATATATGGATTTACTAGCGATAGAAATAGTTGACAATGCAGAAAAAAGATGGTACAACTTTATCAAACTAACCAATACATGGGATAAATATACTATTTCATTCGCAGATTTTGTACCTGAAGATTATAACAACCCCAATGAGGCTTATAGATTATTGCGGCCTGAAAATATCAGAACAATATCCCTCGGTGTGAATTTATTAACTGTATGGCGCGAGAAAGAAATGCATTGGGCAGTCAGCAGCTTATCCTTAGCCAAAAACAAAAAAGATATTTATGCTCCTACCTCCGCCTTGAAACCCATGGAAATTCCGTTTAAAGAAAATAACATTTGTTTCCCTACCTGGCTATTCGATCCATTTTGGGGAGAACGAAATAATTTTCAACCTTATCCCGGCAGTAAGATGGGAACTGACGTCAGTTCCAAATATGATACAAAAAAGAAACGCGAAAGTCGTATTATTCCAATTCATTCCCATTTTTCCTCTCCCAAAGCTGAGCAACCGATTGCTAATCTTGAGTTATATGCCGGAGGAGAATATAAAGGTTCGGCGGTGGCAACATTCAATCTTCCGCCAGCAACAGTCCTCAAGAACCAAGAAAGCCGGAAGGCCCTTTCCAACATGGCAAACTATCTCCTGAAGAAACCTAGAATCATCGCAACCAAACTAAATACCTGTACAACAACCCAAGGTACATTTCCACAATTACGTGTTACCATCAAGAACCCCTTACACCAAACAATGACCGGTACACTACATATTGAGATTGCCGGAAAATTATTATGCAAAGAGAGTAATATCATAATTACTCCCCTGAGAACCAAAGAATACGACATCGTTCTTCCTGAAATACCGGAAGATTTTCCTTTTCAGCATTTCAATTGGCAAATAACGCTAACAACTGATGAGGGAGGAATAACAGATACTTTCTGTGATTCGGTTGACGTAGAAAAAGCAATGCTTTATGCGTTCAAACATCTGATACGCAACCAACAATTTTACCCGGACGGGCGTATCAGTCATCATTATTTCGGAGATGCTTACGGAGTAAGAGCCATGTCTGCCTATCTGCATTTCTTACAAAAAGAGAAACATTGTGGCGCACAAAGCAATAATACTTTACCAATCGTAACTTCTGAAGAAATAGAAAATTGCGTCTTTCGGTTTTATGACATGTTAGCTGACAGACAATCCGAAGACGGCAAACTCCCCATGGGATATTTGGAACATTCAGGCGGATATAATGTTGCAGATGGTGGACAAATAGCCCTTGCTATCGCACAATCCTTACGCTACATAACAGATCCTGTACGAAAAGGAAGATATCAGAGGTTGTGTTCACGCTTCTTTAATTGGGCGGAAACTTTTTATATAGACAGTATACGTTCTGCTTCATTGAGAGAAAGTCACCCCCAGGAGTTTGCAAAAGGGCATGCTAACGAAGGAATGTACGGATTGGGCAAATATGGGAAAAAGAAAATACAAACAGGACCATCCTGGGTAGGAGCAGATATTCTAGCTTTTCAACTCTGCATGGGAATCTTACAGAAAGACTCTACTCAAATGCAATACCAAGCAATTGCAAAACGCAATGCCAATTATTATGTCAAAGCAACATACCCTGCCTCGGGCTACTACCAAGCAGAAGCCTTGTTCTGGGTACGCCTTGCACTACACGATGATAACCTGAATAAAATTATAGATGACAACCTGAGGCGGACTTTCCTCCCGCCTTTATTAAAAGGACGTGAGAATGAGATGTACTTACGAGGAGGACGTTGTACTTTAAATGCCTTACCACTAATATACTATAGAGAATACATCCAAGATTCACCGGAATTACGGGCTGTTTTATTGAAATATATCTGGGCATTCGGTTCCGAAAGTTCATTCAGTTCCATGAAACGTTTATCAGAAGCTTATCCTAAGGCCGTACACGGAGAGTCTTTGGCTGTCTCCAAATATGCAGCATTAAGTGCTCTTTGGGCCATGGAGTTATTAGTGCCAGGTTCTACTATTTTGCAAGAAATGAGGAATTCCCAGAATATCTTTAGCGTAAAATGAGGATTGATTTGCGTATTTCCACTAACTAAAGAGCACTAAATCCTTTACTTTTGTTGTGAGCTTACGTAAAAGATATAAAGCACTTAAATCGTTTAATTCAAATTTACTGTATGAAAAACAAAATCCTTCTATTACTAATTGGAATCACCGCCTGTTCCATGAGCCTGTTTGCACAAGATAGAAAAGTGTCCGGCATCGTAAAAGGGAAAAGTGACCAAGAGCTGATCATCGGAGCAAATGTCCTTATTAAAGGAACAAAGCGGGGAACTGTAACCAACGTTAATGGAAAATTCGCTATTTACGTTGGACAATCCGACAAAGAACTTGAAATAAGTTATGTCGGAATGAAAAGGAAGATAGTCAAACTGGAAGCAAATAAAACCAGTTATATGATTGAATTAGAAGAAGATTATAATTCACTGGATGACGTTGTGGTCATAGGTTACGGAACTCAAGCCAAGCGAGATATTATTGGCTCGATCACGACTATCTCTTCTAAAGATTTGGACTCTAATTCCGGTGGGAATATCAATACAGCTTTACAAGGAAAGATTCCGGGCATGCAAATTGTGTCAACTTCCGGTGAACCCGGAGCCGGCTCATCGATTAAAATTCGCGGTGCGTCTTCCATTAACGGAGGTAGTGAACCACTGTATATTGTAGATGGCGTACCTATTGAAAGCGAGAATATTTCTTCCATCGACGGTGATGCGACGTTTAGTCCCATAGCCGGTATCAACCCAAGCGACATTGAATCTATCGAAGTGCTGAAAGATGCGTCTTCAGCAGCTATTTACGGTTCACGTGCCGCCAATGGCATTGTTATGATCACCACCAAAGGTGGAAACAAGTTTGAAAAGTCAAAGCCTATTGTCACTGTCAGCCATACGTCAAGCGTCGTCTCCATTTCACGCAAGCTGGATGCAATGAACGCCGAGCAATTTCGTACAGCATATAAAGAAGCACGCGCAAACAATTACCAGGTTGCCGAACAAGGTTGGATTGTCAATCCATTCCATCCCTACTACAATCGCACGACAGATTGGCAAGACGTAATATTCCGGACAGCATACCAAACCCGTAACGATGTAAGTGTACGCGGTGGTAGTGACAGTTTCTCTTATGGAGTATCAGCCGGATATCGAGATCTTAAACCAGTAGTTATTAATACGAAATACAACCAAATTAATCTGAGAGCCAATTTCCTTTACAAGGTAGGGAAACGTATCACTGCAGGAACTTAAGTTTCTTTCAGTAACATGGATTATACCCGTATCCTCTCTTCAGGAAGCAACAATTACAGTGCATTAAGAGCCGCCTTGTTCACTAATCCTTGTTTCTCTCCATACGATCCTCTAACCGGTGAAGTGGTAGACTGGCTAGGAGTAAAAGAACAACGTAACCCACTGGCTGTAGCGACCAAAGTTCCTATACACTTTAAACGCAGGTGGTTGACAATGAACCAATATATACAGATAAATCTAACGAAAGGTCTTAACCTAAGAGTCAGTGTATCCGGAGATATCAGCAAAACCAATCAAGACAGTTTCATGCCTAAGGAATTCGATTCCAATACACCAGCTCGCGATAATGGCAAGTTCCGGCAGAGCGAAAGCCAAAGTTTTTTAAACGAAAACACACTGTCATATAACGGAAAAATCAAATCTCATCATTTAAATGTAGTACTCGGACAATCATTCCAACAAGACAGAACAGAAGCAATCGTTTTAAACGGAAACGGCTATATTGACAAATCTGTTATAACCATTCAAAATGCCTCTACTTACACCAACATATCTAGAAGCGAATCAGAAAGGGCACTACTCTCTTTCTTCGGGCGTGTCAGTTATGACTGGAAAGGACGTTACCTCGCGTCAGCCACTCTTCGAAGCGACGGTTCCTCCCGTTTCGGAAAGAACAAACGATTCGGGACATTTCCATCAGCCTCTATCGGGTGGCGCTTTTCCGACGAGAAATTTATGAACTTTGCGAAAAAGATATTACGTGATGCTAAGTTCAGAGCCAGCGTCGGTGTAACAGGTAATCAGACAATTTCGAATTACGCCTCATTGGGTTCTTACACAGCCTCATCCAACAAATATGACGGAAATGTAGAAATTTTGTATAACGCAATGCCCAACGATATTATCGGATGGGAAAAAACAACTCAATATAATATTGGCTTGGATCTTTCATTCTTCAATGGACGTGTAGTATTCAACGCCGACGCGTATCTAAAGAAAACGAATGATTTATTATTTGACTTTCCCGTCCCCAATTACACAGGTTTCTCCTCCGTTCCAAGAAACTACGGAAGTGTAGAAAATAAAGGATTGGAATTTCTGCTTGAAACGGTCAACCTTACCGGTAAATTTAAATGGAAAACGTCATTCAATATTTCCATGAACCGGAATAAAATCACCGAACTTCCCAACAATGAAGATATCATCATAGGAGACTTCTCACTAGGAAGAGTTGGCGAACCAATGGGAGTATTCTATGCTCACAAAGCACTTGGTGTCTACTCCAAAGATGAAGATAACGTTTATATACTGCCCAACGGACAAAAAGACCAGGTACGAAAAGGAGCCTCTACAGGTGCCCCATTTAAAGGCGGTGACATGATTTGGGAGGATATTGATGGAAACGGAGTTATTGACGACAATGACCGCGTCATCATCGGTGATCCCAATCCTAAGTTTATTGGCGGTATGTCTAATACATTCTCCTACAAAGGAGTTTCACTCAATATCATGATGCAATGGTCATACGGAAATAAAATAATGAACGAGTTGAGACGCACCCGTAATGCCATGAGAACAACTAGCAATCTAGGACAAGACGCATTAGCACGTTGGAAAGCACAAGGCGACATTACAAACTTCCCGATGATTCGCTATCAAGACAAAATGGAAAACTTCCGTCCTTCTTCTTTTAACATGGAAGACGGCTCTTTCCTACGCATCAAAGAAATCACATTAAGCTACAATATTCCTCCTAAATGGTGCAAGAAAGTATTCTTGAAATCAGCCAATGTATACATATCCGGCACAAACCTCCTCACATGGAGCAAGTATAGCGGATACGACCCGGAGGTAAACACTTCGACATCACCATTTATCCAAGGAGTTGATAACGGTGCTTTCCCTAAGAGCCGTTCTTATAATCTTGGTGTCAATTTCACATTCTAATCATCCGTAAATACCATCAAATATGAAAATGCTATCTATTTTAATATGCTTTATAGGCACTTGCTTTTCCAGCTGTTCTCTTTTGGAGTTGGAGCCGACTACTTCCTGGACAGCAGAAAACACACCTAAAGAAGAGTCACACTTATACGGAATCTTATACGGAGGATACAATACACTCCAGTCGGATTTGAGTATCAATTTCCTAGCCTATGGCGAAATGAGGGGTGATGCATTTTACAACAACGCATTTAACGTGAATGCTGATAAAGTAGTGAACAATTCACTTGATAATAATATATTTTGGGCTTCATGGTATAATTACTATCGTGTTATCAAACAAGCAAATGCTGTCATTAAGTTTACTCCACAAGTACTTGAAGCAGGCGGCATAAGTGCAGAAAAAGCCGATGATGTAATGGGACAAGCTTATTGCCTACGAGCGTTCACCTATTTCTGGATTATCCGCATTTGGGGAGATGCTCCATTGGTAACAGCACCTTATTTAGACTCCAACGATAGTTTTGACCTCCCCAAAGCTGCTGTTGCCGACATTGTCGAACAAATTCACAGTGATTTAGAAAATGCATCTAACATGATTGATAAAAATTCGACTTCACGAACGACGTTCACCCAAACAGCAGCTTATGCCATCAATGCTCACGTATATGCATGGGAACATAAATATGAAGAAACAATCAATATGGCTGACAAAGTATTGACTAATACCAATTATACTTTAGCGAACTTATACGACGAAAAATATACCGGTACGACAGACGATGTCAAAAACAAAAATTTCAAAGCATTGGTACAAGCCAGCGAATATGCACAAATCTTTAATACCGGACGCAGTAAAGAATCGATTTTTGAATTGGCAAGCAATGTTGCCGATGGAGATGACCAAAAGAATCTAACAACTTATCTAGCCGGCTCATGGCCTATCTTACGCCCTCGCCCTAGATTCGGAAAAGCCATTGACGCTGAAGGAAGCACTTGGAGATCAGCTGCAATACAAGAAGTAGCCGGTAGTAAATACAAAGTCACCAAATTTACAATTGGCTTTGACTACACTGCTGACAGCCGTAACATTGTCATGCTTCGCTTGGCAGACATCATCCTGTTGAAAGCAGAGGCTATTGCCAATCAGGAAGATACAGATGAAAATCGTAAAGCAACAATGAAACTAGTAAACCAAATAAGGAAAAGAGCCGGAGGAAGTGATTACGAGATTCCCGAAGAACAGTTTCTCAATCGCGAAGAATATGACCAGGAAGGAATAAAAGAAATCGTTCTCAACGAACGTAAATATGAATTAGCTTACGAGGGCCATCGCTGGTTTGACCTAATCCGCACAGGCAAAGTATTTGAAGCCGTTAAAAATAGAGGAAACGATATCGGAGAAGACGAATCTCCTGTCATCGAATTGAGTCCTAAAGCACTAGTATGGCCGATTCATTTAGAGGAACTACGTCGCAGCAAGCTAATCGAGCAGAACGAGTATTACAAATAATTTTATCATTTAAAATATGAAAATATGAAATCGACTCATTACATACTATCAATTATAGTACTACTTTTCTCCGGTTGTAATTTAATAACCGATTATAAACTAGACACCAATCCCGATTATCTAAAAGAGGTATCTTTGATACAGTACCTTGAAGAAGGGAAAGAAAGTACACTGACAATGTATTTAGAAGCAATTAAATACGCAGGTCTGGAGGAACAAATTTCAACAGGAAACCGAACACGCATCATTCCTACTAATGATGCTATAAAAAGTGTATTATCAAGTGCCGGAGTAGAACAAATCAATCAACTTTCCAAGGGGGTCATCCGCAATCTATTTTCTTACCTGACTTTTGACGGTACTTATCGTTCTATCGATATGGAAACTGACCAAAGCGTAAAAGGAATAAGTGATTCCGGAGAACCTATTTTCTTAACTCGTAAAGAAGGAGCAAGTGACAAATTCCTACTCTATGTAAACGATAGTAAAGAAATCGACGGACAATCTATCGCTGTCATCCGGCAAGATTATCTTTTCAAGGATGGTGTAGCACATGTCGTAGGTCAATTGCCCCTATATATTAAAAAAGTAAAAGAGACAGACCCGATTCCGGATGATGTCGACCACTCGCAAGCTCCTACTTATAATTTACCTGTGACCGAAGATGCCAATGTATATCATGGCGCTGCCAATACTAACTACAACGGTTCTAATAGATTGAACTATCTTTGTAACCGCGCCTCTCGTTACAGATATACCTTTTTCAAGTTTGCATTATCAGAGATGGATTTTATAGATAATCTTTTCTCCGCCAAGCTATGTTTTAATGTAAAAAGAATAGTTGGTTCATTCATTCCTTCATGCGCCGTTTATGCAACGTCAAATGAATGGACAGAAAAAACACTTACTTATAATAATCGTCCGGAGTTCGGACTAGAGGTCTCTATTTTCGATTTGTCAACGGCCTGGAATGAAACCGACATCACACAATACATTCAAAATGCATATAATAATTCTGAGACTGAAGTTTCTTTTGGATTAAAAGTGTTGAACGGCGAAGCAATCAGTACTTCTCAAGTAGAGATATATCCGCGAGAGACCTCTTCTACTAATTTGAATAATAGTCCTAATGCTGCCTATATCAAATTACAGGGTGCCATCGACAGTGAGCTCCAGCTAGATCATAATCAACAGATAAAGGGCAGCGCCGGCAGTATCATTACACTGACCAAAGTGCATCTGCAAATGTCTGCCGGCCCCAACGCACAGTATACATACAATGATAATAATATTATTTTTATTATAGAACACTTACCCGCCAATGGCACACTTGTACGCAACGGACTTCCTATGACCAAGTCGGCTCGATTCACACAAGCGGAACTGGCTGCCGGTATAGTAAAATACATCCATAACGGTCAAGGTACAACAGATACATTTATACTCAAAGTACAAGACTATACCGGTGGAGTATACACAGAACGAATACCTATGCAAATCACTATTCAATAATAAAGTAATCATTACATTTATAAAAATAGAAACAGAATGCCAAACTCTTGTAAACAAAAGCAATATTTCATATCGCTGACGATCCTAGCCGGAATGTTTTTTATATTCGGATTTGTATCATGGGTGAACTCCATCCTGATTCCTTATTTCCGTATCGCTTGCGAACTAACCCATTTCGAATCCTACTTCGTGGCTTTTGCTTTTTATATAGCCTATTTTGTCATGGCTATTCCTTCAGGAATCCTCCTGAAGAAAGTAGGTTTCAAACGAGGAATCATGTATGGTTTTATGTTGACGGCATTAGGAGCTTTTCTTTTTGTTCCGGCTGCTTTAGTTCGACAATTTGAAATATTCCTGATCGGCCTATTTTCTATTGGAACAGGCTTGGCTATTTTACAAACTGCCGCCAACCCCTATGTAACGATCATCGGTCCTATTGAGAGTGCCGCCCGACGAATCAGCATCATGGGAATATGCAACAAGTTTGCCGGGATTATTTCTCCACTCATTTTCGCAGCTTTAATTTTAAAAGCAGACGACAGTGAACTTTTCAGCCTCATAGAATCTGGTACATTGGATGCAATAACTAAAAGTGCCATGCTTGACGAGTTGATACAACGTGTCATTGTACCTTATGCCATACTAGGGGGGCTATTAGTATTAGCAGGAATCGGAATCCGCTATTCCATATTGCCGGAGATTAATACAGATGAACAAAATGCAACTGACGAAAAAGAGAACGGGCATAACTCTAAAAAAAGTATTTTCGATTTTCCTTATCTTATATTAGGAGCTTTAGCTATTTTCTTCCATGTAGGGACACAGGTAATTGCTATAGATACCATCATCAACTACGCCAATTCAATGGGAATAGACTTGCTTGAAGCAAAAGTATTCCCCTCATATACATTAGCTTGTACTATGATTGGCTATATATTAGGCATCCTTATAATTCCCAAATATGTCTCACAGACAAAGGCATTGATTATATGTACCGTATTAGGATTGTTGCTTTCATTCGGAGTTGTATTCGCTGATTTCAACGTGACTCTATTCGGACATCAAGCAAATATTTCCATCTTCCTGCTTTGTGCACTCGGCTTCCCGAATGCTTTAATCTATGCCGGGATTTGGCCTTTATCTATCCACGGGCTGGGCAAGTTCACCAAGACAGGTTCTTCACTACTAATTATGGGACTTTGCGGAAATGCCATTTTACCATTGATATACGGTTATTTTGCTGAAGTATATGATCTGCGCATTGGCTACTGGATATTAATTCCGTGTTTCCTTTATCTGATATTCTTTGCAACCAAAGGCCATAAAATCAATTCCTGGAAACGAAACTATTGATAAAAAGACATACTTCATACAATGAAAAGACTTATTATTACCAACGGAAAAATCATTTTACCTACAAGCATAGAAACTGATAAAATACTGATATGTATAAATCAGAAAATCAGGCAAATTGTAGCGAGCAATGAATTTATGCCTCAACCCGATGACCAAATAATAGATGCTGCCGGTAATTACGTAGCACCAGGATTCATCGATATGCACATTCATGGCGGTGGTGGTCACGACTTCATGGATGGCACCGTAGAGGCGTTTCTAGGCATAGCAGAAACTCATGCGAAATATGGAACTACTTCCATGGTTCCCACTACATTGACATGCTCTGACACAGAATTAATGAATACGTTTGCTACCTATCGGAAAGCTAAAGTCCTCAACACAAAAGGAGCAAAGTTCATCGGTTTACATTTAGAAGGACCTTACTTCTCCCCCAAACAAAGCGGAGCACAAGATCCTATATACTTGAAGAAGCCACAACCGGAAGAATATAACGCCATTTTAGAATCTTCGGAAGATATTATACGCTGGAGTATCGCTCCTGAATTGGAGGGAGCTATTAAAATGGGACATGTTTTACAAGAGCACCACATACTTCCTTCTATTGCCCATACCGATGCGATCTATGAAGAAGTAACACAAGCATATAAAGCCGGTTATACGCATATAACCCATTTATATTCAGCGATGTCATCTGTCACACGCAGAAATGCCTTTCGCTATGCAGGAGTAGTAGAAGCTGCATACCTAATTGATGATATGACAGTGGAAATCATAGCCGACGGTATCCATCTCCCTAAACCATTACTGCAGTTTGTTTACAAATTTAAAGGAGCTGACAAGATAGCTCTCTGTACTGATGCCATGCGGGGAGCAGGTATGCCTGACGGAGAATCCATATTAGGAAGTCTGGCTAACGGACAAAAAGTAATCATCGAAGACGGAGTAGCCAAAATGCCTGACCGTTCCGCATTTGCAGGAAGTGTAGCTACCACTAACCGTCTGGTCAGAACAATGGTACAACTGGCCGACGTCAGTCTCATCAATGCCATTCGTATGATGACACTTACTCCTGCCCGTATCCTCCATATCGACAAGTCAAAAGGTTCACTGGAGGCCGGGAAAGATGCGGACATCGTTATTTTCGACAATCAAATTAATATCATTCACACAATATCAGAAGGCCATGTTATCTATAGTAAATGAAACTGAAACTAAAGTATTTCAACAAAATCAATTAACTGTCAAAATCTACCCAACCGTCCAGCAAATGGGAAAAGCCGCCGCTCAAGAAGTAGCTGACAGAATATGCAATTTATTGGAAGGAAAAGCTGAAATCAATATGATATTTGCCGCAGCTCCTTCACAAGAAGAATTTCTACATCACTTGATCAGCGATCAGCGAATTAGCTGGAACAGAATCAATGCTTTTCACATGGACGAATATATTGGAGTGCTGCCTGATGCGCCGCAAAGTTTCGGAAACTTCCTCCGAATACGTATTTTTGATAAGGTACCTTTCAAGAATGTCTATTATTTAAACGGGCATGCTACTGATCTGGAAGAGGAATGTACACGATACACCAGTTTATTGTCACAATTCCCCACTGATATTGTCTGTTTAGGAATCGGTGAAAATGGACACATTGCTTTCAACGACCCTGATGTTGCCAATTTCAACGATCACAAACTAGTAAAGATAGTAAAACTTGATCATGTGTGCCGCCAGCAACAAGTCAATGAAAAATGTTTTGAGACACTTGAACAGGTGCCTACGGAAGCTTTAACTCTTACTATACCGGCATTATTAAAAGCCAAATGGATGTTTTGCATCGTGCCTTTCAAGAATAAGGCTCAAGCTGTCTATCGCACAATCCATGGAGATATTTCTGAAAAATGTCCGGCCAGTATATTGCGGAGAAAAGAAAAATCTTCGTTATATTTGGACACAGAAAGTGCACAGTTACTCAATTTATAACTTCTAATATTTTAATTGAAAAGAATTATGAAAAACAAACTATGTCTACTTCTTATTTTATCAAGTTTCGTTTTGAATATTCATGCACAAAAATCTATACGGATAGGAATTATCGGTCTAGATACTTCCCATTCAGTAGCCTTTACAGATTTAATTAATGGAGATAAAGACAATGCTTTTGCCAAAGGCTTTAGAATCGTTGCGGCCTATCCGTATGGTTCAAAAACTATTGAATCCAGCGCTAAACGTATTCCAGGTTATATTAAGAAAGTAGAACAACAAGGAGTAGAGATTGTATCTTCAATCAGTGAGTTATTGGATAAAGTAGATTGTGTACTTTTAGAAACAAATGATGGCAGGCTTCATCTCGAACAAGCTATCGAAGTCTTCAAATCAGGAAAAATCTGCTATATTGATAAACCGATCGGCTCAACATTAGGCGAAGCCATTGCTATCTTCGAGATGGCAGAAAAATATAAGGTCCCTATTTTTTCTTCTTCAGCATTAAGATACTCTCCACAAAATCAGAAATTAAGAAACGGAGAATTTGGAGATATTATAGGAGCCGACTGCTACTCTCCGCATAAAGTGGAACCTACACATCCGGATTTCGGTTTTTACGGAATACATGGAATAGAAACTCTATATACGATTATGGGAACCGGATGTGAATCAGTCAACCGAATGTCTTCAGAAAATGCAGACATTGTGGTCGGACGTTGGAAAGATGGACGAATCGGAACTTTCAGAGGAATAAAAAAAGGGCCTGCCATTTATGGAGGAACAGCGTTCGGCGCCAAAAAAGCTATTGAAGTAGGAGGTTATCAAGGATATAAAGTACTTCTTGAACAAATTTTGAATTTTTTCCAAACAGGAATCTCTCCTATCTCCAGAGAAGAAACAATTGAAATATTCACTTTCATGAAAGCATCCAATATGAGTAAAGAAGAGAATGGAAGAATTGTCACATTGGAAGAAGCTTACCAAAAAGGATGGAAAGACGCCCGGAAATTAATCAAAACCTATA
Organism: Bacteroides sp. 1_1_30; assembly: GCF_020982715.1. NCBI lineage: Bacteria > Pseudomonadati > Bacteroidota > Bacteroidia > Bacteroidales > Bacteroidaceae > Bacteroides > Bacteroides sp. 1_1_30. The sequence goes on along the minus strand of NZ_JAJKHN010000025.1, from coordinate 41,539 downwards.
ATAAATAAGAAAATGAAATTTATATATAAAGGAATCGGGCTTATATCAATCTTATTTATAGTTGCTTCATGTTCTTTCTCCAAGAAACAGACTATGAATAAGGCGGAAGCCAATGATTCATGTAAAATAGAAGTAGTCGTTCTTGATCCAGGACATTTCCATGCCAGTCTGCTTCAGAAAGATGCATTAGCTGTTATTAATGATACCATCCGGATATACGCTCCTGAAGGAATAGGCGTCAATCAATACCTGGAAAGTATAGATTCTTACAACCATCGGCCAAAGTCTCCCACCACATGGAAGAAACAAGTATATACAGGCGAAGATTATCTCCAGAAAATGCTTTCAGATCATAAAGGTGATGTCGTAATTCTGGCTGGAAATAATCAGAAGAAGACACGATATATTATAGAATCTATCAAAGCCGGATATAATGTTCTTGCAGATAAGCCACTGGCTATTAACTCACAGGACTTCCAATTATTGACAGAGGCTTATCAGCTAGCACAACAAAAGGGACTCCTTTTATATGATTTGATGACGGAGCGATATGATATTCTCAACATCATAGAAAAAGAACTCTTACATCAAACAGAATTATTTGGAGAATTACAAAAAGGCTCACCGGACAACCCTTCTGTAATAATGGAAAGCGTACATCATTTCTTTAAAAAGGTTTCCGGTAAACCGCTGGTTCGTCCTGCATGGTACTATGATATAGCACAACAAGGAGAAGGAATTGCAGATGTAACAACACATTTGATAGATCTTATCAACTGGCAATGTTTTCCAGATGAAGCAATTCATTATCAATCGGATGTCAAAGTACTTTCGGCCAAACACTGGCCAACCCCAATCACATTGGCAGAGTTCAGCCAATCAACGCAAACAGACTCTTTCCCTATTTATCTGAATCAATACATAAAAAATGATGTATTGGAAGTTATGGCAAACGGAAGTCTCAACTACACCGTCAAAGGAATTTATATGGGAATGAAAGTCACATGGAATTATATGCCACCAGTTCATGGAGGAGATACGTTTACTTCTATCAAAAAAGGTAGCAAAGCAACTTTAAAAATTGTTCAAAATGAGAAGAATGGTTTTGTGAAAGAATTGTATATTCAGAAAAAGCCAAACATTGACAGCCATGCTTTTGAGACTCAATTACAAAAGACGATAGAACAACTTCAAGAAAGCTACCCGTTCTTATCCGTCAAAAATAAAAGTAACGGGATTTATCTTATTGATATACCACAGGAATACAGACTAGGACATGAAGAGCACTTCAGTAAAGTAGCAAAAGCTTTCCTGCATTATATACGTAACAAAAACATCCCGGAATGGGAAAACGAAAATACATTAACCAAATATTACATTACTACAACTGCTGTAGAAATGGCTAAGAAAGAAAATAAATAAGACAATAGGTGTTAGAGACAAGATGTAAATATTATAAAGATGAAGCCATGTTTCATGGCTTCATTCCTCATATCATGGGGACACGATTCGATATATTGCTTATTCATTCTGATGCAGAACGTTTAAACGGACTTTGGTACCATATCATCAACGAGCTGGAACGTTTGGATAAGATCTTGAACCGTTTTGATCCCCACAGTGAGGTCTCCGGAATTAATAAACATGCTTTGCAAAGTTATATTCAAATTAGCAAAGAACTGGAGGAAATATTGCAACTTTGCCAATATTATTACGAAAACACCTTTCATCTATTTGACATTACATTAAAAGATTTCTCCAAAATACAAATTCACGACCATCAACGCATTTCCTTTGCATCTTCCACTATTTCACTCGATTTCGGAGGCTTTGCCAAAGGGTATGCTTTGAAGAAAATCAAAAGATTCATTGAACAAGAGAACGTCAACCATGCATTTGTCAATTTCGGTAATAGCTCCATTCTGGGCATGGGACATCATCCTTATGGAGACAGTTGGAAAGTGAGTTTTCTGAATCCGTATAACCAGTCTCTTTTAAATGAGTTCAACCTTCAAAATACAGCATTATCCACTTCCGGTAATACGCTGCAATATACCGGACACATTATGAATCCACTTACGGGTTTATTTAATGAACAACGAAAAGCAAGCTCTATCATATCTACAGATCCGTTAGAGGCTGAAATTCTAAGTACCGTATGGATGATTGCGAATAAAGAACAACAGCAATTACTCACAGAGAATTTTAAAGATATACAAGCAACCCTATATGATTTATAACATGAAAGACAATAAAAAAGAAGGAGTAGACTTAGGGCTCAGACAATTTATAAAAAGTCTGGGATATGTTGCCGGAGGAACCGCTTTATTAGCTACCACTCCCTGGCTTACCTCCTGTACCCCCGAAAAATTGAAAGAGATTAAACATGAAAAAGCACGGATTGCTTTAATTGGCACAGGTTCCAGAGGGCAATACCACATCCATAACCTCAAGGAAATACCTCATGCACAAATTGTAGCCGTGTGTGACAATTATGCTCCCAATCTTCAGCAAGCATTGGAGCTTTGCCCGGATGCCAAGTCCTATACAGACTACCGTAAGCTGCTGGAATCGAAAGACATTGATGGAGTCATCATATCCACACCACTAAACTGGCACGCACCTATTGTGTTGGACGCATTAGCTGCCGGCAAACATGTCTTCTGTGAAAAAGCAATGGCACGCACCCTTGACGAGTGCAAGGCTATCTATGACACTTACAACCAGTCTGAAAAAGTACTCTACTTTTGTATGCAACGAATGTATGACGAGAAGTATATCAAAGGGATGCAAATGATTCATTCCGGACTGATCGGAGATGTGGTAGGAATGCGCTGTCATTGGTTCAGAAATGCAGACTGGCGTCGTCCTGTTCCTTCACCGGAATTGGAGCGCAAAATCAATTGGAGATTATATAAAGCCAGTTCGGGCGGACTAATGACCGAACTGGCTTGTCATCAATTGGAAGTATGTAACTGGGCAGCTAAAAGAATGCCGGTAAGTATCATGGGGATGGGTGATATTGTTTACTGGAAAGACGGTCGTGAAGTATACGATAGTGTAAATGTGACTTACCGATATTCCGATGGAACCAAGATTGCCTACGAATCATTAATCGCCAACAAGTTCAACGGAATGGAAGACCAAATTCTGGGAAGTAAAGGAACGATGGATATGGCCAAAGGTATTTATTACCTGGAAGAAGACCATTCTACTTCGGGCATCCGCCAACTGATTGACCAGGTAAAAGACAAAGCTTTTGCCGCCATCCCAACGGCAGGACCTAGTTGGCGGCCGGAAACAAAAATGGAATACACTCCACATTTTATCATTAATGGAGATATTCACGTTAACAGTGGTTTAAGTATGATCGGAGCAGACAAAGACGGATCGGATATCATTCTATCCTCTTTCTGCCAATCTTGTATCACTGGAGAGAAAGCACAGAATGTAGTAGAAGAGGCTTATTGTTCTACGGTCCTTTGCTTACTTGGGAATCAAGCAATGGATGAACAACGCCATATCCTCTTCCCCGACGAATATAAAATACCCTATATGAAATTCTAAACTATGAAAGATATTATTATCACCTCAAAAAAGTTGAAACAAGAAAGGAATATCTTTCTTCTAAGTTTCCTGCTTGCATTTATCATCAACGTAATTGCAATCATTATCTATTCCCGCCCATGGATTGAAATAATATCCCAAATCGGGTATGTCATCGTGATTAGTTTTTTCATCTATCTTATCTTATGGATTCCCCGAGGAATCCTGATATTCTTGAGTCACCTTTTCCGAAGAAAAAAATAAGAGATTTACGTTTTTTGAAGGAGAATTGACGGAAAAGCTCATTCACATATTCTAATAACAACCTAATTTTGGAGAAAAATAGATACTATGACAACAAGAAGAGATTTTATCAAAAAAACAGTAGCAGGTACAGCTGCACTTTCATTAGGAAGCATACTTCCAGGATTCGGTTCAAGCCGTTATCAAGATATTCTGGGAGCTAACGAAAAAATACGTATCGGAGTCATTGGAGTGAATTCGAGAGGTAAGGCCCTGGCGCAAGGATTTGCCAAACTTCCAGATTGTGAAGTAACTTACATTTGCGATGTAGACTCTAGAGCATTAGAAAAATGCCAGGCTGCTATCCACAAAATAACCGGACGTACTCCCAAAGGAGAAAAAGACATTCGTAAGATGTTAGAGTCGAACGATTTTGAAGCAGTGGTGATTGCTACCCCTGACCATTGGCATGCCAAAGCAGCCATTATGGCTATGCAGGCCGGAAAGCATGTTTATCTGGAAAAACCGACCAGTCATAATCCGGCAGAAAATGAAATGTTGGTTCGAGCCGCTTTGAAATATAACCGGATTGTTCAAGTGGGTAACCAACGCCGCTCCTTTCCCAATGTAATTAAAGCTATGGAAGAAATCAAATCCGGTTCTATCGGAAAAGTGAGATATGCCAAATCTTGGTATGTCAATAATCGCCCTTCCATTGGAACAGGGAAAGTTGTACCTGTACCTGATTATCTGGATTGGGATTTATGGCAAGGTCCTGCCCCACGTGTTGCAGATTTCAAAGATAATTTCATCCATTATAACTGGCATTGGTTCTGGAATTGGGGAACAGGTGAAGCGCTCAACAATGGAACCCACTTTGTTGATATACTCCGCTGGGGATTGGGCGTAGATTATCCTACAAAGGTTGATTCTATCGGAGGTCGGTATCGTTTTCAAGACGACTGGCAAACTCCTGACACACAACTCATCACCTTCCAATTTGGCGACGAAGCATCTTTTTCATGGGAAGGACGTAGTTGTAATACGATGCCGGTAGACGGATATGGAGTAGGAACCGCATTTTATGGAGAAAACGGAACTCTCTTCATTGGCGGTGGCAATGAATATAAAATTGCAGATATAAAAGGTAAAACGATTAAAGAGGTAAAAAGTGATTTAAAATTTGAGACCGGCAATCTGTTGAATCCATCCGAAAAGTTGGATGCCTTCCACTTCCGAAACTGGTTTGATGCCATTCGTAAAGGAACAAAGTTAAATTCCGGAATTGTAGATGCCTGTATCAGTACCCAGTTAGTACAATTAGGTAACATTGCCCAACGTGTCGGACATTCATTACAGATTGATCCGGGAAGCGGACGAATTCTCAACGATTTGGAAGCCAATAAACTTTGGGGAAGAGAGTACGAAAAAGGTTGGGAAATACGGGTTTAAATCAACTTCTCATTAAATTATCAGAGATATGTCATGTATACGACATATCTCTTTCTACTATAAAATCCACCCATTATCATCACACTTCCTTCTCTTCATCTAAAGAAACCACCCTACAAAAAGAGCAAAGAAGCTCCCTAATTGTTCCTTAAAAGTACGGAGAGCCAGTTCTATATGTTTCTCGACAGTACGAATGGAAATACCAAGTTTATCTGCAATCTCCTGATTAGTCAGAGATTTAAAGCGACTAAGGCAAAACACACTCCGGCGTTTAGGTGGCATCGTGTTAATCACACTTTGTACTGCCTCTCGCAATTCACGATAGTCTGTAGTCGGTTCATCTATACTTGAAGGTCGCTCCAATGTCATCATGTCTTCCGTTAACACTACATGAGTATTGTATTTGGCCCGAAGATAATTAAAGACTTCACGTTTGGAGAGTACATAAATATAGTTTTTGATTGACATTGTTTCGTCCAGCGCCTCACGGTGTATCCAGATTTTCATAAACACATTCTGAATAATATCTTCCGCTGCCCCTGCATCTTTCAGCATACCTTTGGCAAAAGCAAAAAAAGTAGGATAATAACGATGAAACAAGGTTTCATAGCTCCCCATGTCCCCTTCTCTCAACCGCTGTAACAACAGTTGCTCTTCAGTAGCAGAAGATAAATCAGTTTTATTCATCGTTTTTTCTAAAAAAGATTCTAGTCAACAAAGCTATAAATAATATAGAAGATATACCAAGCCGTATTTAAAATCACATCATATTGTAATATGTAAGGGAGAAATAAACAGGGAGTAGCATACTTCTGGTGACAAAATTATGAAATTAATATGAAAAATTCAAGTCTTATTGAAAATAGTGATGATTTTAAAAAAAAGTTCAAATCCGATTACGTACCCCCGTTAGATGATGTGTTCTTCATTATAGAAACGAATCACACATAGCGCGCTATTAACCATTGAATCAATTTATTTAAAGAACATGAGAAATTTTCTACTTTTATTCCTGCTACTCATGCCCGTGATTGGCAGTTGCACCGATGACTATGATGACTCGGCTGCCTGGAAGGACATTGATGGAATCTACAAAGATCTCGATCAACTGAAAGAGAAGCTAAACAGTTTACAACTGCAAGCGAATGCGTTGAGCCAGATTGTGAAAGGAGGAGCCATCACCTCTGTCACAGAAGCTGCTAACGGTGGTTATGTCATTTCTTATAAAGGAAGTGACAATATTGAGCATAGTTTCACCATTGCTACCACTGACCAAATGGTTTCCAGTCCGATTATCGGAATACAAGAAGAAGCCGGAACATATTATTGGACTACTACCACCAAAGGTCAAACGACTTTCCTGCTGGATGCCAACAAACAAAAAATACCGGTATCAGGTAGCGCCCCTCAAATACGAGTGGATGAGAATGGATATTGGATTATTAACGGCCAGCAAATTCTAGACAGCAACCAAAAGCCGATTAAAGCTGAAGGAAAAACAACTTCACTTATTACTAAAGTGGAAATGAACGATAACGGAACTGCTTCAATTACTCTAGGCAACGGAGAAACTCTATCGGTCAATACCTTTACACTATTTAATGTGGAGTTTAAAAATACAGATCAGACTGCCATTTCTCCTATTATTATAGAGGAAGGAACAAAAAACCTTACCTTAAATTATAATATCATTGGGAAAAAGGCAGCACAAGCATTGATGCTCATCACACGCAACGACGATGGATTAGAAGCCAGGTTAAATAGTAGTAATAAAACATTGGTCGTCACCTTCGCTGATGATTTCGAAGAAGGGGTAACAATGATTATGCTTTATGACACTGAAGATAACGTACTGATCAAACCGATGCGCTTCACTTTGCCTATCATTGAAAACGGAGGCATTGCTACTGCAACAGACTTCAAAGCATTTATAGATGCTGTGACCAGTGGAAGTAGTTTGCGTAAATTCAAAGATACGGAAGGAAACGTTATTCTGTTGAACGATATTGATATGAAAGATATCACGTTGACGAGCGGTGCAGGAAGTAATGTAACAAGCAATACGACCAACGCCAATACAAAAGTGGTTTATACAATCGGCGAGCAAACCTTTAACGATGTATTTGATGGTAAAGGACATTCAGTTATTAATCTGACTTTTACATATAATCTTGAAGACGGCAATATTGCCCATGGATTATTCAATGCACTCGGCAGTTCCGGTGTCATCAGGAATTTAGTGATTTCGGGTAATGCCACCATTACAGGTAAAGCTCCGCAAGGAGCTGCTATTGGCGGCTTAGTAGGCTATTGTGAGGGAAGCATAGTGGCATGTACCAACCAAATAAATCTATCTTTTGAAGGAACAGACGCTGCTAATGTAGGTGTTCGAATGGGAGGTTTAGCAGGTGTATTATACGGAAATAAAATAGGCGACACAACACAAGCAAACGGTTGCAGCAACGAAGGTAACCTGACGTGCAGCAACATAGTCAACACTGCTTCCGGTGCCTATTCAGCTTTCAACCAAGGAGGTATTGCGGGATATATAGAAAATGATGAGGCTTATATCGGCTACGCAATTAACAAAGGAAATATCAGTGCACCTTCCGGGCGTGGTGGTGGAATTGCAGGAACTCTACAGGAAGGAATTATTGAAAACAGCACTAACGAAGGAGTCATTCAAGATGACGTGAATGGTGTTTTTGCTTCAACTTCCAAACGATATAATGTGAAACGCATCGGCGGACTTGCAGGAGGTATAAATACAGATAAATACCTCAAAAATTGTATTAACAACGGAAATGTCTATTCCCAAAACGGAAGTCGTGCAGGTGGATTTGTCGGACACAATGCCGGATTTGTTCAATCGTGTACAAACAATGGAATCATCTTGTCCGATGCAACTGCTGATGGAGCCAACAAACATGGTGCCGGATGGGCCTGTGGTTATAGTGGCACCAAAAACGGTACGAACTATATCACAGATTGTCATATCGGAGGTAAAGTTGGAGATTACAGTATTTACAAAAATAATCCGGAAGATACTCCGGGAGCAACTTACAGTAACGCTGTCCGTCACGGAGCTTTCTCCAAAGAAGCCAATAATTTCTCTAACCAGGATGAGGCATACTATGACTGGCAGGTGACCGAGGACCGTGAACTAGCATCAGGTATTGTGTACAAACACTACTCCTTTATCAATTTCAATCAAAATATCTATGCTATTGAAATTGACATGAACAACCCCAAAGTTACATTCGAGACAGTCATGGCAGACGAAATTTGCCCAAACCCGAATGGTAATAATAATTCAAATAATGGTAAAGTCCTCCGCGAAACCTTATCGGAGACTTGTACCAGACGAAGAGATGAAGGAAGAAACATTATTGTAGGTATAAATACCGGCTTCTTCAATTCACATGACGGCTTCCCCAGAGGAATGCATATTGAAGAAGGAGAACCGGTATTCATCAATAACCCGTATGTACGTTCTATCTTAACTAATCATGTCTGGGGATTCACCTTCTTTGACAACCGTACGGTTAGCTTCGAAAAAAGAGATTTCACAGGCAAACTGAAAGTTGGTACCAAGGAATATGAATATTATTCAGTCAATGATACTATTGTCCGTTTGAGTGGAAAACCATCATACGATGCAAACTTGTACACCTTCAGGTATGTAAAAGAGCCCCATCCCGGATTAACTAACCCGATAGGAACTAAAGCCCTATTTATCATCGGCAAGAACAACCAACCGCTAAAGGTTAACTCTGGTGATTTTGAAGCCACAATTACTAAAATCATTGACGGACGAGGCACTACAGTAGAAGCCCCATACGTAACAGATAAAAATGAATGGGTACTGCAAGTAACAGGAGACAAAGCTGACGAACTAGTTCAAAACCTAAAAACCGGTGATAAAGTACAAATCAGTGCCGAACTTAAAATAGGCAGTTCTACTAATCCAATCAAAGTACACAACTCCAGTATGTACCGCTATGTATATAATGGCGTATACTCTGCACCTCCTAAAAAAGAAGATGCAGAGACAATCAACCCGACCACCAATCTCGGTATGACACAGGATAAATCAAAGATTGTTATTTTCTGTGTAGACGGAAGGACAGATAGTGACAGAGGACTTGATTTCTACGAAGCTTACCGTGTTTGCAAAAAGTTGGGATTATATGATGTAATCCGTTTCGATGGGGGAGGCTCTACAGTAATGTGGACTTATGAGAATGGTATCGGAAAAGTAATCAATCACGTGTCGGATACGAAAGGTGAGAGAAGTTGTATGAACTATCTGCATGTCAGAGTACTCGAATAATGAATCAAACGAATGTTAATCACTGAATATATGAAAAAGTTTATAAGTATATCATTATTTATATCTGCCTGTTTTCTGGGAAGTTGCAGTTCTTACGACGACGAACGAATCTGGCAGGACCTCAACGAAATAGAAAAGACGATCGGAGATTATGAAGCTCAAGCCGAAACATTGACCAAGCAAATGACTTCACTGTCTAAAGTGATCGGGAGTTCGTTTATCACTTTAATCAGTCAGGATGCCGATGGCAACCACGTAATATCTTACAGTGACGGTGGTGGGGAAACCCACACCGTTACGATCGCTACTCAAGAAGATGCCATCAAACTTCCTATCATCACGGCCAAACAGGATACTGACAGTAAATTCTATTGGGCGCAGACGACTGATAAAGGGAAGACTTATACATTCATTCTCGACGGTGACGGAAAGAAATTTCCGATAGGCGGAACGATGCCTGACGTTAAAATAAACGAGAACGGTTATTGGAGTGTGAATGGCGCCAGCACCGGTGTATTAGCCAATGATTTAAGTAATCTGTTATTCAAATCGGCTTATATAGATGATAAAACAGGAGAAGCCGTATTTATTCTGGCAGACGGTCAGGAATTGCGTATGAGTTTACAAGAGGCACTCGGTATCCGGTTCAACAGTCCGGTTTACAATGCAGTAACAGACTATGCTACTCCGGTTAGTATTCCATATGAAATATATGGTACCCAATCGGAAAATGCATATGTAGACTTGTTTACTGCCTACAATATGGAAGTCAAAATAGATAAAGCCTCTTCCACCCTCATCGCTACCATGAAAGAAGGAGCGACTGAAGGAAATATTCTGTTGCTGGCAAGTGCAGGAAATAATACCGTATTGAAACCGATATACTTCACATACGGTACCGCAATTCTGGACGATCCACTATACCAAGGTCATGTAGGTCCTATCCAACTCAAAGGCACCCAAATGGACATAGAAATGCAGATATCTGCCAACATATTCTATCAGGTCAGTACAGAAAACGAGTGGATCACTTACAAAGGAACCCGTGCATTAATTACAACCACACATGCCTTCACCATTCTGGCTAATGAAACGGGTGACGAACGTTCCGGGAAAATAATATTCTCTAATTCGCTGTATAATATATCTTCAAGTATCGATGTGATACAAGAAGCTAAAGAAGTGGAAGCTAAAGGAGGAATCAGTACTGCTGCCGATCTAGTTAATTTTGCAAAAGCCGTAAATAACGGAACAAGTACCTCCCGCTGGCAGAATGACGCCGGAGAGATAGTATTGTTGAATGATATTGATATGTCATCCGTGACCAGTTGGACACCTATCGGTGATATAGATGCTTCCAACTATACTACGGCCGAACCCTATGTTTCCATACATCCGTTTACTGGAACTTTCAACGGACAAGGCCATGCTATCAAGAACCTGAATTGTAGTGCAGATATAACAAATGGTGGATTGGCGTATGGTTTATTCGGTTCGATAGAAAATGCGACAATCAAAAATTTAGTTTTAGGAGATGCCAGTACCACTATAACTTGGATGATGAGCGGAACAGCATCTAAATATACTGTCATAGCTCCTCTTGTCTGCTTCGCCAAAAAATCGGTAATAGAGGGCTGTACCAACTATTATAATATCGACTTCACAGCCGATAATAAATCCGGAGAATTTAACGCACTTTCCGGCCTGGTAGGTACAATTGCCAACACAACCATTGGAGGAGAATCCAAAGCACAAGGTTGTTCCAACAGAGGATTTGTCCGTACAGGACGCATCAGCAATACAGCTAATGGCGGTACAGGTATGCAGACAGCCGGAATCTGCGCCTTCATGGCTAAAGCAGAAGGAGGAAAATTGAATTACTGCACCAACTATGGCGATATCAGTTGTCCGAGCGGAAGAACGGGCGGAATTGTAGCAACACTAATGTATGGTAACATTTACAACTGTGACAACAGAGGAACCATTGAAGATGACAAAGTAGGGCAACATGAAGGCAAAGAAGCGAGTGTGACCTACAATTACAAACGTATGGGTGGAATTGTAGGAGGTACAGACGACCTGAAAACCAAACCGGAATATACAGTAGAGTCCTGCACGAATTACGGAAATGTCATGACTCACCTAAGTGTCCGCACAGGAGGCATCATCGGTCACTCTAACATACAGATTATCGGTTGCGTAAACAAAGGTGCTGTTTTGGGAGATGTATTCACCGAAGGAAATGGGACCAACAGACATGGTCCGGGCTGGTTATGTGGTTATTCTGGTGCTTCCACTGCAACCTGGACCAATTGCAAGGCTTGTGTATGTGGAGGCTATGTCGGTGATTACAGCAAGTATAAGGACGATCCTACTTCTGCACCAGATGCCACTAACCAGAATGCATTTTGTCATGCAAACCAAAATTTCGATCCTAGTATTAATTTCTAAAAGACACAAGATATGAAAAGAATATATTTTGTCTGTTCGGTGCTTTTTTCCCTCCTGCTCACCAGTTGTGGGGATTATGATGACTCTTCGATTCAGAATAAGCTCAATGATTTCAAAGAGCGAATAGCCGCCCTTCAAACCAAAGCGGATAAACTCAATGAAGATATCTCAAAACTGGGATATTTGACGGAAGGAAATGTAATTACCTCTGTTTCCCGAAACTCGGACGGGCAATATGTTATTACCTATAAAGACAACAATAATGAAGAAAAAGCAGTTGTTGTAGCAACCCAGGAAGATGTAATAGAAGCCCCTATACTCGGTGTACGCCTCAACGATGACGACCAGTTGTATTACTGGACCACCACTATTGGCAATGAGACAAACTGGCTCACAGATGATACCGAAAAAAAAGTACCCGTCTGTGGCTATACCCCCGAAATGGGGGTAAATGCCGACGGTTACTGGACAGTCAATGGTGAGATACTCAAGGATAACAAGGGGACTCCTATTACAGCTACAACCGACGAGACGGCCATTTTTAAAAATATTACCAAGACTGATGAGGGATATCTCAAAATCACATTGGGTAATGGGGAAACACTCACACTGGAAGTGTTCAGTTCTCTGAATCTCAGGTTAAAAGCAAATGCTGTTACAAAAATAACCGATCTTTCCAGTCCCCTAAAAATTGAATATGAAGTAACGGGAGCATCTGCAGAAGAAGCATTAGTCACTATTGCCCAAGCGGTGAACGTAAAAGCAACAATCGACAAAGAGACTCATACCCTTACTGTAATATTCGAAAACAATTTTGATGAAGGTCATGTGATCATCACAGCTTACGATCTTCAGCATCTTGTACTTCGTCCTCTTTTATTCAAAAAAAATTAATCCTTAAAATGATATGAATATGAAAAAAAGAATCTTATTCACCGGACTTCTTCTGTTGCTGACTCTAGGCACTTTTGCAGTCACTCCTGTCGCTCCGGACAAGACACATGCGCAAAAGATAGTAGAAGCCATTCACAATCCGAAAACAGACTATGTAGTGGTAGTATCCCACCGGGGAGACTGGCGGGATTATCCGGAGAACTCCATCCCTGCCATCGAATCGATTATCCGCATGGGAGTTGATGTCATGGAACTAGACCTGAAACTAACAGCAGACAGTGTACTTGTCCTTTGTCACGACGGTACTATCGACCGGACTACCACAGGAAAAGGCAGAGTCAGCGACGTAACTTACGACTATATCAAAAGCTGTTTCCTGAAAACAGGTCATAACTGCCCCACTAAATACAAGATGCCGACCTTAAAAGAAGCATTGGCCGTCTGCAAAGACCGTATAGTGGTTAACATAGACCAAGGGTACCAATATTATGATTTGGTAATGGCTATCACAGAAGAATTGGGAGTCACAGAACAAATCTTGATTAAAGGTAAAAAGTCGGTTGATTTTGTAGATGCACAAGCTAAGAAGTATAAACACGCCATGATGTACATGCCCATTATTGATATCAACAAACCAAGCGGACAAGATTTGTTCCGTCAATATATGGACAAGAAAATCATTCCTCTAGCATATGAAGTATGCTGGCAGCAAGAAACTTCGGAAGTAAAAAAATGCATGAAGGATATACTTGCACAAGGTTCTAAAATCTGGGTAAATACTCTTTGGGCCTCACTCTGCGGAGGTGAAGAAGCAGGTATGTACGATGACTATGCTTTTGAACATGGGGCAGAAGTTTACCAAAAGGTATTAGATCTCGGCACATCCATCATACAAACCGACCGACCGGAGTTATTAATCAGCTACCTGAAGAAAATCGGACGGCACAATTAATCCCCGAAAGTAATTATTCTATTTACCAGATAAGAAAACATGAGAAATTTCAGATTGCTCCTTTTGGCTTCGCTTTTGGCACCGACTATCCTATGGGGACAAAGTATAAAAGACATCCGCTATGTAGATGCCTCCCAACTGACCCTTGTAGGAAAAGCCTTGCCTACCCCACATCTATATCACCGTATAGATACGGTAGCTTTCAAGGGATTTTCAAAATCAGAAAACCAGCAAGCCAGATGTTCAGCAGGATTAGCGGTTGTTTTCAGGACCAACTCACCCCAGATTGACCTGCTTCCCTCGTATAAATGGGAATACAGGAAAGATAATGTAACAGGAATAGCAGCTGCCGGCTTCGACCTCTATATCAGACAGAATAATGAATGGATATATGCCAATTCGCTAGCTCCTGCTAAACGGAACGAAGCGTTCACACTGATGTATGGTATGGAGCCAAAGGAAAAAGAATGTCTGCTTTACCTGCCGATGTACAGCGAACTCGAATCTCTGAAGATAGGCATTCAGCCGGGATCTTCAATCGAAACGATCCCGAATCCTTTTGGGCAAAAAGTCGTATTCTTCGGTTCCAGTTTTACGCAAGGTATTGGAGCAAGTCGTCCGGGGATGAGTTATCCGCTGCAAATAGAGCGTAATACAAACTTACATGTCTGCAATTTAGGATTCAGTGGCAATGCCAAACTTCAGTCTTATTTTGCGGAAGTGATAGCAGCCACCGAAGCCGATGCTTTTGTATTTGATGTGTTTTCCAACCCCGACGCAATGCAAATCAAGGAACGTTTACAAGCATTTGTAGATATCATTGTAGCCAAACACCCTAAGACTCCTCTGATATTCGTACAAACTATTCAACGGGGCAATGAAGCATTTAACACCTTGATTCGAGCCAGGGAGAGTGACAAACTGGAAATAGTAGAAACTCTTATGAAAGAGATCATCCGGAAATATCCGAATATCTACCTGATAGGCAATCCGTTGCCATCTCCCGAAAACAGGGATACCTGTACCGACGGAACCCATCCGTCTGACCTCGGCTACTACTTTTGGGCTAAGAATTTAGAGAAAAAAATAATCGAAATACTAAATAAAAACAAGTGCTTATGAATATGAGATCAGATTAAAAATACAAATCTATCCCAAATAGAATATCTTATTCAGAAATAATCAACATAATATACTCATTGATAAAGAAAAAAAATGCATTTTTGTACTTTAAACAAATACGCTATGAAGATAACTAATGACATATTAAAAGATTATTTCTATGATAAGTGTTCTCACGAGGAAGAAATAGAAATCCAAAAGTGGTTGACAGAAAATGACAATAGCCTAGTGGACCAGAGTTTCCGTGAGATTATCTCTGAAATTCAAATGGAGAATCATGAGTTATCTCAAAAAGCTTTTGAGAAATTTCAAAAAGCAACTCAACCCCAACAGGTCCGCACACCACGCCCGGGACTTCAGCGTTCAATCCGCTGGATGCAGCGTGTGGCAGCCGTCCTTTTTATACCACTCTTATTTTTAGCCGGATATTTACTTCTTGACAAGAAGGCAAATACACACTGGAATGATATCACCGTACCACACGGTATGCATCAGACACTCACTCTTTCGGATGGAACGACGCTCCATGTCAATTCAGGCACGCGAGTAATTTACCCTTCCGATTTCACAGAAAATAAAAGAGAAATCTTTGTCAGTGGAGAACTCTTTGCCGATGTGGCAAAGGATCCAGACAAGCCTTTTATCATTTCTGCTGGTGACGTCCATGTGCAGGTGCTGGGTACAAAGTTCAATCTCCGTGCCTACGAGAATATCGAGACAGTAGAAGTCGCGCTCGTAGAAGGTTCGGTACTGTTCAAAACTCCAACTCATCCTAATGAGATTTTGAAGAAAGGAGAAATGATTCAGTATAACCGAACTTCACAGAAGATTGTCCGCGATACATTCCTTGCCAATCTGTACAAGTGTCCGGCCAAAAACGAAGGATTCTATTTCAGTAATCTTCCCCTTAATGATATTGTGAAGGAACTGGAATATTATTTCGATACCAGAATCATCATATTAGATCAAAAGCTAGGTGACAGCACTTACATTGCTTACTTCACTAACGGGGAAACTCTCGATGAGATTTTATCCAATCTCAATACAGACGGACAAATGTCCATAACCCGGAGTCAGGGAGTAATCTTGATTACTTCTGCAGCTCCATAAAATTAGCAGTAGTATAACCTGATATGAAGCAAACTAATATTTATAAAAAATATATATCAACGATCTGGTTTGCTTGTGTGATGATATTTTTCTCTCAACCCATTCTAGCACAAGACATAACCTTACAATTAAAGAATGTTACTGTAAAAGAAGCAATAGAAGCTTTACATAAGACCAAAAATTATTCTGTTGTGATCAAATCCGCAGAGATCAACATGAGTAAAAAAGTGTCAGTCAATGCCACTAATGCGCCTATTAAGGCCGTTTTGGATCAGATTTTTGTGGGACAGAATGTTAGCTACGCCATCAACGGGCATAGTATCATTATCAGTAAAAAGTCAGATACCAGTCAGCAAAAGCCCGGTGAGAAAAAGAAACAGACGATTACCGGTATTGTTTATGACGAAGAAGGTAATCCTGTTATAGGCGCTTCAGTGATGAACAAAGAAACCGCACAAGGAGCAATTACCGATCTGGATGGAAAGTTTTCTTTAGAAGCTTTCATACCCTCAACAATCGAAATTTCGTACGTAGGTTATGAAATGGCAACAGTCAATGTAAAAGACAATCAGACCAAGACCATCCGCCTGATTCCTTCCAGCCTGATGATTGACGAGGTAGTCGTAGTAGGCTACGGTAGTCAACGCAGAAGTAACCTGACAGGTGCCGTTTCCACCATCTCTAGTAAAGACCTGAACAACCGCCCGGTAGTGTCTGCTGCCAATGCATTGCAGGGAGCCGATCCATCTGTAAATCTTACTTTTGGTACAGGCTCGCCCGAGTCAGGGTATTCATTAAACATTCGTGGAGGTATCTCTGTCAACGGTGGCACGCCGTTAGTATTGTGTGATGGTGTAGAAGTACCGCTAAATCAAGTCAATGCAAATGATATCGAATCGATTTCTGTATTGAAAGATGCATCTTCATGTGCCATTTATGGAGCAAAAGCATCGGCTGGTGTGGTACTTATTACCACTAAATCGGGAAGTGCCGCAACAAAAGGAAAAGCCAAAATTTCCTATAACGGTCGTTTCGGATGGACACAGAATACGACTTCCACTGATTTTATCCGTACCGGGTATGATTATGTAACTTTCGCCAACAAGTTCTACCATGCATACAATGGTGTGAATATGTATTTGTATGAAGATGAAGAACTCCAGAAGCTCTACGACCGCAGGAATGATATGACTGAGAATCCTGAACGCCCCTGGGTAGAAATCGGAGAAGACGGGAAGTACTATTATTATGGAAATACAGATTGGTATGGACACTTCTACAATCGCACCCGCCCACAGATGGAACATAACGTTTCCATCACCGGAGGTGGCGAGAAGGTGAATTATTATATCAGTGGACGCTACTATCAGCAGTATGGTATGTTCAACATTGATAAAGACCTCTATAAAGATTACTCATTCCGTGCCAAGATGGATGCCCAACTGAATAAATGGATAAAATGGTCGACAAATATCGGATTGGACAACAACAATTACAGATATAACGGAACTTCCAATTATGCAATGACCATTGCTCGTCTGGAATCGAATATCAGTCCGTCATTCGTGCCTTTCAATCCTGACGGAACAATTGTGCAATATACAAACCAACTTTATGCCAACTCCCCTCTCGGAGCCGGCGACGGTGGCTATCTGACATCTCAAAGAGGGCATAACACCAAATCCAGAACACTCTTGTCTGTAGTCAACCAGATTGATATTACTTTACTGGAAGGATTGACTTTGACTGCCAATTACAGTTATCAGCAAAGAAAACAGCTGTATCGCTATCGCAACAACTCATTTGAATATTCACGTAGTCAGGGAGTGACACAGACATTCACTTCCGGAAGTATCTTTAACAACTATGAAGAAGACGAATCTTTCCCCGTCACTCATATGCTGAATTACTATGCTACTTTTGAACATTCATGGGCAAAGAAACATAATCTTAAAGTGGTGGCAGGTAGTCAGTATGAGACTTACCGTAATGTCAACAAAGATACTTCCATGACCAACTTGTCCAATGATAACCTCGACTCCTTTTCGGCAGTAACACCCGAAAGTGTGCTTACCGTATCACAAGATATCAGTGCCTATAAGACTCTTGGTTTCTTTGGGCGTATCAACTATGACTACATGGGCAAATACTTGCTTGAGGTATCCTGCCGTGCTGATGGTTCTTCCCGATTTGCAGAAGGAGACAGATGGGGAATATTCCCCTCGGTATCAGCAGGGTGGAGAATTTCTGAAGAAAACTTCTTCAAACCTGTAAGTGACTGGTGGAGCAGTTTAAAATTACGTGCTTCTGTCGGCAGTCTGGGTAACCAACAAGTAGATTATTACGCTTATCTGCAAACAATCACTTCCGATAACCAATTCAGTTATACCTTTGATGGAGAAGGAAAAGCATACTATGCGAAAATTTCCAATCCAATCTCTTCCGGGCTGACCTGGGAAACTGTTACAACATACAATGTCGGATTGGATATGTCATTCCTTAGAAACCGTCTAAGTATGAGTGCCGACTATTACGTCCGTAAAACAACGGATATGCTGACCACCTCATTGACTTTACCGGATGTATACGGTGCTTCTACCCCAAAAGCCAATTGCGCTGACTTACGGACAAACGGATGGGAATTATCTGTTTCATGGAACGATTCGTTCAAAGTAGCCAACAAGCCTTTCCGATATGGGATACAAGCTACCTTGGGAGATTACCAGCGCACAATCACCAAATACAACAACCCGGACAAACTGATTTCCGACCACTATGTAGGAAAGAAAATGGGAGAAATCTGGGGATACCATGTAGACGGATTGTTTAAAACAGACAAAGAAGCTGCGGAATATCAGGCAAAGATTAATGACAAAGCCGTGAACGGACGTGTTTACAGTAGTAAAGTAGACGGTTATCTACGTGCCGGTGATGTACGCTTTGCCGACTTGAATGGAGACAACGTGATCGGAGCAGGAGCAGGAACCGTAGATGACCCGGGCGACAAACGGATCATCGGAAATACGACTCCAAGATACAACTATTCTTTCCGCCTGGATGCAAGCTGGAATGGTTTTGACGTATCTGCTTTCTTTCAAGGGATCGGTAAAAGAGACTGGTATCCGTCCTCCAGTTCCAGTTCACAAGGAGCGAATTCTTTCTGGGGCCCCTACTCTTTCCCTTCTACCTCATTTATAGAAAAGTCATTCCCGGAAGACTGTTGGACAGAAGATAACAGAAATGCCTTCTTCCCACGCATCAGAGGTTATCAATCCTACTCCGGAGGTTCACTCGGAACAGTCAATGACCGATATATACAGAACATTGCTTATCTGCGTTTCAAGAACCTCTCTATCGGATATACCCTGCCCATCAACAAGCGTTTTTTCGAAAAAGTCCGTGTTTATGTTTCAGGAGAGAATCTATACTATTGGTCGCCTCTGAAGAAGCATAATAAAACCATTGATCCGGAATTGGCTATCTCTAGTAGCACTTACTCATCCAACACAGGTTCGGGATATGCTTATCCACGTGTTTATACTGTTGGAGTAGATATTACTTTTTAATTAATGATTAATCAGATATAGTATGAAAGCTATCAACAAAATAATTATCCTGGGAATGGTGACAACCCTGTTCAGTAGTTGCGACCTGACACTCCTACCGGAAAATGCAGTGACACCGGAGAATTACTTTCAAAATAAATCCGACCTGGAGTTATGGACCAATCAATTTTATACTTTGCTGGATGAACCGGACGCTTCAGCCGGTACAAATGCAGACGATATGATTGACAAAGGCATGGGACAGGTGATTGAAGGTACCCGTTCGGCTGCTAGCGAAACCGGATGGTCATGGAGCAAACTCCGTCACATCAATTATTTTCTGCAACATTCCTCCAATTGTGATGATGAAACCGCCCGCAGCCAATATAACGGTGTGGCACAGTTCTTCAGAGCTTATTTCTATTTCGTAAAGGTACGTCGTTATGGAGACGTGCCCTGGTATGATCAGGTATTAGGTTCGGAAGATCAGGAATTACTGGCTAAAGCCAGAGATTCACGCGAATTTGTGATGGATCGGGTCCTCAAAGATTTCGAAGATGCCGCCACCAGCTTACCAACTAAAAGCACAGACACTCGGAACACAAGAGTCACTAAATGGGCGGCATTGGCATTTGCCAGTCAAGCTGCACTTTATGAAGGGACTTATCGGAAATACCATGGACTGGATAATTATGAGAAATACCTGGAAATTGCAGCAAGCACTGCCCGGCAGTTTATTGACGAAAGCGGCTTCAGCCTGTATAAAGAAGGAACGGAACCTTACAGAGATATGTTCTGTGCCGACAACGCCAAAACCACAGAAGTCGTACTGGCAAGAGCTTATAACTTCGAAGGTTTGCAATTATCACACTCCGTACAATTCAGCATCGCTAACCTGCAAATGGGATTTACCCGCCGGTTTATGAATCACTACCTGATGGCGGACGGAACACGTTTCACTGATAAACAAGGATATGAAACAATGTTTTACACAGACGAGGTGAAAAACCGCGATCCACGCCTGCAACAAACCGTACTTTGTCCGAACTATATCCAAAAAGGAGAAACAACCGTGACCGCCAATGACTTAACTGCTTATTGCGGCTACAGACCTATCAAATTTGTAGGTACCAAAGATCATGACGGAGCCGCTAAAAGTACCTCCGATTGGCCTTTGATGCGAGCAGCGGAAGTCTACCTGAATTATGCCGAAGCCAAAGCCGAACTGGGAACACTCAAACAAGAAGACCTGGATATCTCTATCAATAAAATTCGAGAACGGGCTAAAATGCCGGATCTGAATCTTACGGATGCCAACAGTAACCCTGATCCTTATCTGGCAGCTTGCTATCCGAATGTTGAGCAGGGAACGAATAAGGGCGTCATTCTCGAAATCCGTCGCGAACGTACAATTGAACTAGTAATGGAAGGGTTGAGACAATGGGATTTATTCCGTTGGAAAGAAGGTAAACAAATGTTCAATCATTACGTACCTTACTACGGTATTTATGTTCCCGGAGTAGGAACATACGATATGGATGGTGACGGGAAGCCTGATCTGGAAATCTACGAAACCACAGCGACCTCCCAATGTGATAATAAAAAGAAACTGGATAAGGATATCTATCTCTCCAACGGAACATCCGGTTATATTATCGGATTCCCCAAAGTTACTTATGGCAAAGACTGGAAAGAGGAAAGAGACTACTTATGGCCTATCCCTGCTGACCAGCGCGTACTTACACAAGGCATTCTAACCCAAAATCCGGGTTGGGAAGATGGACTAAGCTACTAACTAACTCTTTATTTATTTCTTCATCAGAAGGTGTATCGGAAGATAATCGATACACCTTCCCATTACTATCGCCTTTCACTAGGCTATCAAATCCTACCACCATGTTAAAACAACTTATCAAATTTTATCACATCAGCACTCCTGCGACTCCTCTTAAAAAAGACAAGAAAAAACTTAAAAGATTGCAGTGGGCTACCTTTCTTTCCGCCACAGCCGGATATGGTATTTATTATGTCTGTCGGCTAAGCCTGAATGTAGTAAAGAAACCGATTGTTGAAGAAGGAATCTTTTCAGAAACAGAGCTCGGTATTATCGGAGCAGTGTTATTTTTCACCTATGCTATCGGAAAATTCACTAACGGATTTCTGGCAGACCGCAGCAATATCAGGCGTTTCATGTCCACCGGACTGCTAATTACAGCCCTGGCAAACTTATGCCTAGGATTCACCCACTCTTTCATTCTATTCGCCATATTATGGGGAATCAGCGGATGGTTTCAGTCAATGGGGGCTGCTTCTTGCGTAGTCGGATTATCCCGTTGGTTTGAAAATAAGAAACGGGGATCGTTCTATGGCTTCTGGTCGGCAAGCCACAACATCGGGGAAGCAATGACTTTCATTATTGTCGCCTCCATTGTCAGTGCTTTAGGATGGAGATACGGTTTCATTGGAGCCGGAAGTATCGGAATAATCGGGGCATTAATCGTCTGGAGATTCTTTCATGATTCTCCGGAAAGTGAAGGGCTGCCTGCCGTCAATCATCCACAAATGCAAAGTGAAACAGGTGATGCTGCCGATTTCAACAAGGCACAACGGCAAGCTCTAATGATGCCCGCAATTTGGATACTTGCCATTTCGAGTGCATTGATGTACGTCAGCCGCTATGCCGTAAACAGCTGGGGAGTCTTCTATCTGGAAACCCAGAAAGGATATTCTACACTGGACGCCAGTTTTATCATTTCTATCGGTTCGGTTTGTGGAATTATCGGTACAATGTTTTCCGGTGTCATCTCCGACAAGTTTTTCAGTGGGCGCAGAAATGCTCCTGCACTCATCTTCGGTCTGATGAATGTAATGGCACTTTGTCTGTTTCTATTAGTTCCGGGTGTCCACTTTTGGGTAGACGCGTTATCCATGGTACTGTTCGGTACTGCGATCGGAGTACTCCTCTGTTTCTTGGGCGGATTGATGGCAGTTGACATTGCTCCCCGGAACGCTTCAGGTGCAGCATTAGGAATCGTAGGTATTGCCAGTTACATCGGGGCAGGTATACAGGATATTATGAGCGGTATTCTCATAGGAGGGCATAAAAGCATTGTCGATGGCAAAGAAATCTATGACTTTTCTTATATCAATATTTTTTGGATCGGAGCCGCATTACTCTCCGTCTTTTTTGCTTTATTGGTATGGAATGTGAAATCAAAGGATTAACAGAACTGTCAGTATCATAAAAAACGTGAGTTCTTTTCGTCCTCATATGAATTTATTTCGTATTTTTGCGTGGACATCCCCTTTTTTGATGTTCAGGAAGATAATTTGTTGTTAAAGCAAAGCGAAGATTGATATATGAGTGACGAAATCAACGAGATAACGGAAGGACATTCAGACTACAAACCGGCGGACACGCGGGACGAAAACGTAAAGCATCAGTTAACAGGCATGTACCAGAATTGGTTTCTGGACTATGCTTCATACGTTATACTGGAACGTGCCGTGCCTCATATCAATGACGGTTTAAAGCCTGTGCAACGACGTATTTTACATTCAATGAAACGTCTGGACGACGGACGGTATAATAAAGTGGCTAACATTGTGGGACACACCATGCAGTTCCACCCTCACGGTGATGCTTCTATCGGAGATGCCCTGGTACAGTTGGGACAGAAAGACCTGTTGATCGATTGTCAGGGTAACTGGGGTAATATCCTCACCGGAGACGGCGCAGCTGCTCCCCGTTATATCGAAGCACGCTTGTCCAAGTTTGCGCTGGATGTTGTCTTCAATCCCAAAACTACCGAATGGAAACTTTCTTATGACGGACGAAACAAGGAACCGGTCACTCTTCCTGTGAAATTCCCGTTATTATTAGCACAGGGAGTGGAAGGTATCGCCGTGGGACTTTCTTCAAAAATTTTACCACACAATTTCAACGAACTTTGTGATGCCTCTATCAGCTATTTACGCGGAGAGGAATTCCAACTATATCCTGATTTCCAGACAGGAGGCTCTATCGATGTAGCCAAATACAACGACGGAGAGCGTGGCGGAGCCGTGAAAGTACGTGCCAAGATCAACAAGATTGATAATAAAACGCTTGCTATCACAGAAATTCCATACGGAAAGACGACTTCGACAGTGATCGACTCTATCCTGAAAGCTGTTGATAAAGGAAAGATCAAAATTCGTAAGGTAGACGACAATACGGCTGCCAACGTAGAAATATTAGTGCACCTCGCACCCGGCACCTCATCAGATAAAACGATTGATGCTCTGTACGCTTTCACTGACTGTGAAGTAAGTATCTCGCCCAACTGCTGTATTATCGATGACAGTAAGCCACATTTCCTCACTGTGAGCAAAGTCCTGAAAAAGTCGGCAGACAATACGATGGATTTGCTGAAGCAGGAGCTGGAAATCAAGAAAGGAGAAATTCTGGAATCCCTGCATTTCTCTTCTCTCGAAAAGATATTTATCGAAGAACGCATCTATAAGGATAAAGAGTTCGAGCAATCCAAAGACATGGATGCAGCCTGTGCACATATCGACGAACGTCTGACACCTTACTATCCGACATTTATCCGTGAAGTTACGAAAGAAGATATTCTCAAGTTGATGGAAATCAAAATGGGGCGTATCCTGAAATTCAACTCAGACAAAGCAGATGAACTGATCGCCAAGATGAAAGAGGAAATTGCCGAGATTGATAACCACCTGGCTCACATCGTGGATTATACCGTCAACTGGTATCAGATGCTGAAGAACAAATACGGCAAGAATTTCCCGCGCCACACGGAATTGCGAAACTTCGACACCATCGAAGCAGCCAAAGTAGTAGAAGCAAACGAGAAACTCTATATCAACCGTGAAGAAGGATTTATCGGAACGACCTTGAAGAAAGATGAGTTCGTAGCCTGCTGTTCGGATATCGACGATGTCATTATCTTCTTCCGTGATGGTAAATATATCGTCACCCCCGTTGCCGATAAGAAATTTGTCGGTAAGAACGTTCTTTATGTCAATGTATTCAAGAAGAACGATAAACGTACAATCTACAACGTAGCCTACCGCGACGGAAAAGAAGGAACGACCTACGTAAAACGTTTCGCCGTAACTTCCGTGGTCCGCGACCGCGAATATGATGTGACACTGGGAACTCCCGATTCACGAATTACCTATTTCAGTGCCAACCCGAACGGAGAAGCCGAAATTATCAAAGTGACATTGAAGCCGAACCCGCGTGTACGCCGCATCATCTTCGAGCATGACTTCAGCGAAGTCAGTATCAAGGGACGCCAGGCACGGGGGATAATTCTCACCCGCTTGCCGGTACACAAAATATCCTTGAAACAGAAAGGCGGCTCTACTCTCGGTGGACGTAAAGTCTGGTTCGACCGTGACATACTTCGCCTCAACTATGA
This sequence comes from Bacteroides sp. 1_1_30, assembly GCF_020982715.1. Lineage (NCBI taxonomy): Bacteria > Pseudomonadati > Bacteroidota > Bacteroidia > Bacteroidales > Bacteroidaceae > Bacteroides > Bacteroides sp. 1_1_30. The sequence continues at coordinate 16,459 of NZ_JAJKHN010000025.1, read as the reverse complement.
TGGACGCGGCGAATACCTGGGAGAATTCCAAAGTGACGACTCCATACTGGTTGTACTGAACAATGGTGATTTCTACACCACCAACTTCGATTTGAGCAATCACTACGAAGACAATGTGAGCATCGTTGAGAAATTCGATCCCCATAAGGTATGGACCGCTGCACTTTATGATGCCGATCAACAGAATTACCCGTACCTGAAACGTTTCTGCTTCGAGGCCTCCAACCGCAAACAGAACTATCTGGGAGAGAATAAGAATAACCGTCTCATCTTGCTGACCGATGAGTACTATCCGCGTCTGGAAGTTATATTTGGCGGACACGACAGCTTCCGTGATCCGTTGGATATCGATGCAGATGAATTCATAGCTGTCAAAGGGTTCAAAGCCAAAGGAAAACGCATCACGACCTATACCGTGGATACGATCAACGAACTTGAACCGACCCGCTTCCCCGAACCTGAACAAGAGCAGCAGGAAAGCCCGGAAGAGGAACCGGAAAATCTGGACCCGGACAGTGATAAGAGCGAAGGCGATATTATTGATGAGATCACCGGGCAGATGAAATTATTCTGATGAAGAAAAAACTAATATATCTGGGGCTGACAGGATGCATCCTGTTCGCCCTTTGCACCAGATTACAAGCGCAGATTGACAGTCTGCAAACCCATCGGTATGTAACACGTGCCACCATGTACGGTGTAGGATTTACCAACGTATTCGACACCTATCTTTCACCGCAGGAATACAAAGGAATTGACTTCCGTATTTCCCGCGAGACGATTCGGATGACTAAGTTATTCGATGGAAATGTGTCTGTGCAGAATTTCTTTCAGGCAGACATCGGTTATACCCATAACCGTGCCGATAACAATAACACCTTCTCCGGATTAGTCAACTGGAATTACGGATTACACTACCAGTTTCGACTGACGGAGAATTTCAAATTATTAGCCGGAGGATTGATAGATGCCAACGGAGGCTTTGTCTATAATCTCCGGAACACCAACAATCCGGCATCCGCACGGGCATACGTCAATTTGGATGCTTCCGGAATGGCTATCTGGCATTTGAAAATCAAACGGTACCCGATGGTATTACGCTATCAAGTCAATCTACCGGTGATGGGAGTAATGTTCTCACCGCACTACGGACAATCTTACTACGAGATATTCTCTCTGGGAAATTCGAGTGGAGTGATAAAGTTCACCTCCCTGCACAACCAGCCTTCACTGCGGCAGATGCTCTCGGTCGACTTACCGATAGGATATACAAAAATGCGATTCAGCTATCTGGCTGATTTGCAACAATCCAATGTAAACAATATCAAGACACATACCTACTCGCACGTATTCATGGTAGGATTTGTGAAAGACCTATACCGTATCCGAAACAAAAAAGGAACAGCTTTGCCTTCATCGGTCAGAGCCTACTAAGAGAACAAAATTTAATGTTGAAACTTCAAGTGAGATCAATTAAGAATGAGAAATAAGATTAGACAAATGCTTTGGCTGCTCTGCTGTCTTCCGGTATTGACCGGTTGCATCGGAGAAGAAGACTACGCCAATGATCCTGTAGGAAACTTCGAACAACTATGGAAGATCATCGACGAACAGTATTGTTTTCTGGAAGCAAAAGGTATTGACTGGGATGCCGTTCACGACAAATATAGCCCACTGATTATTCCGACAATGTCTAATGACGACCTGTTCGACATCCTAAGCCAGATGCTATACATTTTAAAAGACGGACATGTCAATCTATCCTCTGCCAAACGTACTTCTTTCTACGATGAATGGTATCAGGGTTACGACTGGAACTACCGGGAAGATATTCTCTATCAAACTTATCTGGGCAGTGCCAGCACAGGATACTATACATCCGCCGGTTTAAAGTATAAAATATTCGATAATAATATAGGATATATTCGTTATGAAAGTTTCAGTTCCGGAGTGGGCGATGGCAACTTGGATGAAGTTCTCCTCTACCTGGCCACCTGCAACGGATTAATCATCGATGTACGTGATAACGGAGGCGGAAACCTGACCAACTCCACCCGCATTGCCGCCCGGTTTACCAACGAGAAAACACTTACCGGATATATACAGCACAAAACCGGACCGGGACATAATGATTTCTCCAAGATGGAGCCGATCTATCTGGAACCATCCAACAGCATCCGGTGGCAGAAGAAAGTAATCATTCTGACCAATCGTCGTTGTTATAGTGCCACCAATGATTTTGTGAATGCGATGCGCAGCTTAAACAAGGACAACGAAGAGAAAAGAATCATCCAGTTAGGTGACTGGACCGGAGGTGGTTCGGGACTTCCCTTCTCATCGGAATTACCTAATGGATGGAGCGTCCGTTTCTCCGCCAGTCCGCATTTCGACAAAAACAAGCAACCCTTGGAAGAAGGTATTGAGCCGGACATTGCCATCAATATGTCTGAATCAGATCAACTTAAGCACAAAGACACTCTGATTGAAAAAGCATTCGAAATCTTAAGTGAATAACTTTATTGTCGAATTATTTGCCAAATCAGAAAATCTTCCTATCTTTGCACCGCTAAACAAAAAAGCTACACATGCGGATGTGGCGTAATTGGTAGCCGCGCCAGACTTAGGATCTGGTGCCGTGAGGCGTGTAGGTTCGAGTCCTATCATCCGCACCAAAAATAAACTATAAGCCTTCAAGATACTATCTTGGAGGCTTTTTAATTAGTTAAACATGAATAAACATCAACTTTGCTGCATCGGTCACATCACATTAGACAAAGTAGTCACTCCTCAAAACACTGTCTACATGCCGGGAGGAACAGCTTTTTATTGCTCACATGCCATCCGCCATTTTAATGATATCGATTATGCGCTGGTAACGGCAGTAGGTGCCACTGAAATGAAAGTTGTAGAGCAGCTGCGCAAAGTGGGTATTAACGTAACTGCCTTACCGAGCAAACACTCCGTATACTTCGAGAACATCTATGGAGCCAATCCGGACGACCGTACCCAACGGGTATTAGCGAAAGCCGATCCGTTCACAGCCAGTCAGTTGAAAGAGATAGATGCGCAAATCTACCATCTCGGCTCTCTGCTGGCTGACGACTTCTCATTGGAAGTAATCAAAGAACTATCTCAAAAAGGGTTGATTGCAGTAGACTCACAAGGCTATTTACGTGAAGTGCGTGACACCCACGTCTATCCGGTGGACTGGACAGATAAGAGAGAAGCCTTGCAATATATTCATTTCCTCAAAGTCAACGAGCATGAAATGGAAGTACTGACCGGTCTTTCCGACCCGCATGAAGCTGCCCGCCAATTATATGAATGGGGAGTGAAAGAAGTATTAGTCACATTAGGCGGCATGGGCTCACTTATCTTCGACGGAAAAGACTTCTATCGTATTCCGGCTTATAAGCCCAGAGAAGTGGTAGACGCAACGGGATGTGGAGACACGTATACCATCGGCTATTTATATCAACGGGTATCAGGTGCCGGCATCGAAGAAGCCGGTCGTTTTGCAGCCGCCATGTCTACATTAAAAATAGAGAAATCAGGTCCTTTCAATGGCAGCAAAGAAGACGTCATTCAATGTATGACCACTGCGGAACAAATGTTTTAAAACAGGAAAGGCATGAACCACACCGGTTCATGTCTGAACTTTTTCAACAGTCTCCTCACCCTTTTGTGTTAAAAACAAGCATCCTCTCTTTTTTCCCAAATCTTTTTTGAATTTCGTTTGTTTCCTTTGTTACTCTCGCCAAAAGACGGCAGAAAAAAGACTTCAACCTAAATAATAACAAATGGAAAAATTTAATGCAATGAGGACTAGACTTTTACAACATCTTCAGAAAAAAGCCATCAGGTCAAAGAGCATCATGACGCTTGTTTGCCTGCTACTGGCCTCTGCATCAGCCTTTGCACAGACAAAGACGGTGACAGGAACAGTGACGGACGCTGCCAATGAACCATTGATCGGCGCATCGGTACTCGTACAAGGAACTTCCACCGGAACCATCACGGACATGGACGGTAAATATTCAATCTCTGTCACTCCGGAGGACGTACTGGCATTTTCATACGTGGGGATGACTTCGCAAACCATTAAAGTGGGGACACAGAACGTCATCAATGTCACTTTAAAAGAAGATTCACAAGTACTAGCCGAAACAGTCGTTATCGGATACGGTAGTGCAAAGAAAAGAGACTTGACAGGTTCTATCACCAATATCAAAGGAGAAGAGTTAGCCAACAAACCGGCAATGAATCCGCTGTCTTCCCTTCAGGGGAAAGTGGCAGGTGTGCAGATTGTAAACTCCGGACGAGCCGGATCGGACCCGGAAATCCGTATTCGCGGAACAAACTCCATCAACGGATATAAACCGCTGTACATTGTCGACGGATTATTCAATGACAACATCAATTTCCTGAATCCGGAGGACATCGAATCCATGGAAATCCTGAAAGACCCGTCATCTCTGGCTATCTTCGGTGTTCGCGGTGCGAATGGTGTTATCATCATTACCACAAAGAAAGCCAAAGAGGGACAGACACTAGTCAATATTAATACTTCTTTCGGTTTCAAGAAAGTGGTAGATAAAGTGAAACTGGTGAATGGTTCACAATTCAAGGAACTATATAACGAACAGCTTGCCAATCAGAAAGATGACCCTTTCGATTATACCGGCTGGGATGCCAATACCGACTGGCAAGACGAAATTTTCCAGACTGCTTTCATTACAAACAATAACATCAGTATTACAGGGGCTTCGCCCAAACATAGTTTCTATCTGGGTGTAGGCTACTCTTACGAACAAGGCAACATCGAGCATGAGAAATTCAGTAAGGTAACCATCAACGCAAGTAATGATTATAAGATTACGGACTTTTTGAAAGTCGGTTTCCAATTCAACGGTGCACGTATGCTTCCTGCTGATTCCAAACAGGTATTGAATGCCCTGCGTGCAACTCCTATCGCTCCGGTGTATAACAACGAATACGGATTATATACGGCTCTGCCCGAATTCCAGAAAGCGCAGATTAGCAACCCGATGGTAGACGTCGAATTGAAAGCGAATACTACCAAAGCGGAGAACTACCGGGCATCCGGTAATATTTATGGTGAAGTAGACTTCCTGAAACATTTCACGTTCAAAGCAATGTTCTCCATGGATTATGCGTCGAACAACGGACGGACGTATACACCGATCGTAAAAGTATACGATGCCGCTGTCAACGGAGGGATCTCTACTTTGGGAACAGGCAAGACCGAGGTCAGCCAGTTTAAAGAGAATGAAACAAAAGTTCAGAGCGACTACCTGTTGACATACACCAACAGCTTTGATAATGGAAATCATAACCTGACAGCTACCGCCGGTTTTACTACCTATTATAATTCGTTGAGCCGATTGGACGGAGCACGCAAGCAGGGGGTCGGACTGGTTATTCCGGATAATCCGGACAAATGGTTTGTCAGCATCGGCGATGCGGCTACCGCTACCAATGGAAGTACTCAATGGGAACGCAGTACATTATCCGTACTTGCACGTGTGATCTACAACTATAAAGGTAAATATCTGTTCAACGGATCTTTCCGCCGGGATGGTTCTTCCGCTTTCTCCTACACAGGCAATGAATGGCAGAACTTCTTCTCACTGGGTGGAGGTTGGTTGATGTCCGAAGAAGAATTTATGAAAGACATCAAATGGCTGGATATGTTGAAAATCAAAGCATCTTACGGTACGTTAGGAAACCAGAACCTGGATAAAGCCTATCCTGCCGAACCCTTATTGACCAATGCTTATTCGGCCGTATTCGGTAAACCGTCCATCATTTATCCCGGATACCAGCTTGCCTATCTTCCTAATCCTAACCTGCGTTGGGAAAAAGTAGAAGCCTGGGAAGCCGGATTTGAAACGAACCTACTTCGCAACCGCTTGCATTTTGAGGGTGTTTACTATAAGAAGAACACCAAAGATTTGTTAGCCGAAGTTCCCGGAATTTCCGGAACTATCCCCGGTATCGGAAACTTGGGAGAGATCCAGAATAAAGGAGTGGAAATGGCTGTAACCTGGCGCGATCAGATTGGTGATTGGGGATATTCCGTCAGTGCCAACCTGACTACTATCAAGAATGAGGTAAAAAGTCTTGTTCAGGAAGGATACTCCATCATTGCCGGAGATAAGCAGCAAAGTTACACAATGGCAGGTTATCCTATCGGATATTTCTATGGTTATAAAGTGGCAGGCGTTTATCAGTCACAAGCAGATATTGACGCATCACCCCAAAATACATTGGCTACCGTTACCCCCGGTGACCTGAAATTCGCCGATGTGAACGGTGACGGAGAAATCACCCCGGAAGACCGTACCATGATAGGCAACCCGACTCCAAAGGTAACTTACGGTTTCTCTCTTGGAGTAGACTACAAGAATTGGTCGTTAGGCATCGACATGATGGGACAAGGCGGAAACAAGATTTTCCGTACATGGGATAACTACAATTTTGCCCAGTTCAACTACCTGGAACAACGTTTGGACCGCTGGCACGGAGAAGGTACGTCCAACACCCAACCGTTGCTGAACACCAAACATTCTATCAATAACTTGAATTCCGACTATTACATTGAGAACGGTAGTTTCTTCCGTATCCGCAACGTACAGTTAGCGTATACGTTCGACAAGAGCTTAATTGCCAAAATACGTCTGCAAGCCCTGAAAGTCTATGTCAACATACAGAACCTGAAGACATGGAAACATAATACCGGATATACTCCCGAACTTGGAGGAACCGCCACCGCATTCGGAGTAGATAACGGCAGTTATCCTGTACCTGCAGTCTATACCTTCGGTATCAACCTAACATTCTAGTGGCAAGGTGCCACTGCCAGTTTTCCATGCGGAACACAACTTTAATCTTTAAAACTATCATTATATGAAACTGAATAAATATATATTTGCAGCCCTTATTACTTCAACTACATTATTTCTAGGCAGCTGTAGTGACTTTCTGGATCGTAGTCCACAAGGACAGTTTACGGAAGATGATAATCCGAACGCTCTGGTCAACGGTAAGATTTATAATGTCTATACGATGATGCGTAACTATAATGTGACAGCCGGCCCTCCTGCTTTTGCCATCCACTGTTTCCGTTCGGAAGATTCGGAAAAAGGAAGTATTGCCAGCGATGGCTCTGATGTAGCCGAAATGTATGATGATTTTGTGTATACACCGACCAACGGCCTACTGGGTGCTTATTGGGGACAGAATTATGCCATCATCTACCAATGTAATGAGATTCTTGATGCCATTGCAGAAAAAGAAACAGCCGGACAAACAGAAACTGAAGACATCATCAATAAGGGAGAAGCCTCTTTCTTCCGCGCTTATTGCTACTTCAATCTGGTAAGAGCTTTCGGCGAAGTTCCTTTGGTGACTTACAAAATCAACGACGCTTCGGAAGCCAATATCCCGAAGACAACCGCTGATAAAATCTATGAGCAGATTGACAAAGACCTGAAAACAGCAGAAGAGTCATTGCCGGAAACATGGAGCAGCGAATACACCGGACGACTGACTTGGGGAGCTGCCCGTTCCTTACACGCGCGTACTTATATGATGCGCAACGACTGGAACAATATGTACACAGCCTCCACCGATGTCATCAAAAAGGGGCTCTACAACTTAAAGACTCCGTATAATGAGATTTTCACGGATGATGGTGAAAATAACGGAGGTTCTATATTCGAGTTGCAATGTACAGCTACTGCCGCTCTTCCTCAAAGTACCGTTATCGGTAGCCAGTTCTGTGAAGTACAAGGTGTACGCGGAGCAGGTCAATGGGACTTGGGATGGGGATGGCACATGGCAACAGAGTATATGGCGCAAGCATACGAACAGGGTGATCCACGCAAAAACTCTACCCTACTCTACTTCCGCCACTCGGACAGCGATCCTATCACACCGGAAAACACCAACGAACCATACGGCGAGTCTCCGGTTTCCCCGGCAATGGGTGCTTATTTCAATAAGAAAGCCTATACCGACCCGGCATTGCGTAAAGAATATACCAACAAAGGATTCTGGGTAAACATTCGTCTGATCCGCTACGCAGATGTACTGCTGATGGGAGCCGAATCAGCTAATGAAAAAGGTATTCCGGGTGAAGCAATCGACTATTTGGAACAAGTACGCGCACGCGCCAGAGGCACCAACAGCAATATATTGCCTAAAGTGACGACTACCGATCAGGGAGAATTGCGTGAGGCCATCCGCCACGAACGCCGTGTGGAATTAGGGTTGGAATTCGACCGTTTCTATGACCTCGTTCGTTGGGGCATTGCAAAAGAAGTGTTGCACGCAGCCGGTAAAACCAATTATCAGGACAAAAACGCACTGCTTCCACTGCCGCAGACAGAGATCGACAAGTCTAAGGGAGTGTTAGTACAGAACCCCGACTACCAATAAGAAAGTTCCTCGGTGCCGAACGGTTGTTTCCTCGGTGCCGAAACTACTGTTCCTCGGTGTCGAACAATGTCCTCCTCGGTGCCGAACATTCAACGCATCAGGAGGACTTTATATGAATAGAGATAAAATTAACTATAATAATATGATATACAAAAAGTTAAGTCTATCCGTCCTGTTGTTTGCCGCAGGTTTTCTAACCGCGTCGGCACAAAAGTCGCCACAGGATATGGATCGTTTCATCGACGTATTGATGAATAAAATGACGCTGGAAGAAAAAATCGGACAGTTAAACCTTCCCGTCACCGGAGAGATCACTACGGGACAAGCTAAAAGCAGCGACATTGCCGCAAAAATCAAGAAAGGCGAAGTGGGAGGATTGTTCAATCTGAAAGGAGTAGAGAAAATACGTGAAGTACAGAAACAAGCTGTGGAAGATTCACGGCTGGGCATTCCGTTATTGTTCGGGATGGACGTTATTCACGGGTACGAAACGATGTTCCCTATCCCGCTCGGTTTGTCTTGCACCTGGGACATGACAGCCATTGAAGAGTCTGCCCGCATTGCAGCCGTAGAGGCAAGTGCTGATGGAATCTCATGGACTTTCAGCCCGATGGTGGATATTTCACGTGACCCTCGTTGGGGACGCGTATCCGAAGGTAGTGGCGAAGACCCGTTTCTCGGTGCCATGATTGCCGAAGCAATGGTGCGCGGCTATCAGGGGAAAAACATGGAACGGAATGACGAAATCATGGCCTGCGTAAAACACTTTGCGTTATATGGGGCAGGCGAAGCCGGCCGCGACTATAACACCGTGGATATGAGCCGCCAACGAATGTTCAATGATTATATGCTGCCGTATGAAGCAGCCGTTGAAGCGGGTGTAGGCAGCGTGATGGCTTCTTTTAATGAAGTAGACGGTATTCCGGCCACTGCCAATAAATGGCTGATGACGGATATTCTCCGCGGACAGTGGGGATTCAACGGTTTTGTGGTAACTGATTATACGGGCATTTCAGAAATGATCGACCACGGTATCGGTGATCTTCAGACAGTATCCGCCCGTGCCATCAACGCCGGAGTGGATATGGACATGGTAAGCGAGGGTTTTGTAGGGACACTGAAGAAATCCGTTCAGGAAGGAAAAGTCTCTATGGAAACATTGAATACGGCTTGCCGTCGTATTCTGGAAGCCAAATATAAACTGGGATTGTTTGATAATCCTTATAAATATTGCGATCCGAAACGTCCGGCACGCGACATCTTTACCAAAGCCCATCGTGATGCAGCCCGCAGAATTGCAGCAGAAAGTTTCGTTCTTCTAAAGAATGACAGTCCCGACGGTAATCCGAACGGAAATCCGTTGTTGCCTTTCAACCCTAAAGGAAATATTGCAGTAATCGGTCCGTTGGCAAACAGCCGTAGCAATATGCCGGGTACATGGAGCGTAGCAGCTGTGCTCGACCGTTGCCCTTCTTTGGTAGAAGGATTGAAAGAGATGACAGCCGGAAAAGCGAATATCATGTACGCTAAAGGAAGCAACCTGATTAGTGATGCAAGTTACGAAGAACGGGCAACGATGTTCGGCCGTTCCCTGAACCGTGACAACCGCACCGACCAGCAGTTACTGGACGAAGCATTGAACGTAGCCCGTCGGTCGGATATCATCATCGCAGCGCTAGGCGAATCTTCTGAAATGAGCGGTGAAAGCAGCAGTCGTACAGACTTGAATATTCCCGACGTACAACAGAATCTGTTGAAAGAGCTTTTAAAGACAGGCAAACCGGTGGTACTGGTGTTATTCACCGGACGTCCGCTTACGCTGAATTGGGAACAGGAGTATGTGCCTGCTATTCTGAATGTATGGTTCGGAGGTAGTGAAGCCGCTTACGCCATTGGTGACGCCCTCTTCGGTTACGTCAATCCGAGTGGAAAACTGACCATGACTTTCCCGAAGAATGTCGGCCAGATACCACTTTATTATGCGCACAAAAATACCGGACGCCCATTGAAAGATGGCAAATGGTTCGAGAAATTCCGCAGCAACTATCTCGATGTGGATAATGATCCGCTTTATCCGTTCGGTTACGGCCTTTCTTATACGACATTCTCTTACAGTGACATCGACTTGAGTCATTCTTCCATGGACATGAACGGTTCGTTGACCGCGGCAGTGGAGGTTACCAATACCGGAACATGGCCCGGCTCGGAAGTGGTACAGCTTTATATCCGCGACGTTGTGGGTAGCAGTACCCGTCCCGTCAAAGAGCTGAAAGGTTTCCAAAAGATATTCCTCGAACCGGGAGAAATGAAGATTGTCCGTTTCAAGATTGCTCCGGAAATGCTTCGATACTATAATTATGACTTGCAACTGGTTGCCGAACCGGGCGACTTTGAAGTGATGATCGGTACGAACAGCCGTGATGTGAAAACCGCGAAGTTCACGTTAAACTAAACTTTTATCACCTTGATTATGAACGATAAATATAAAAGAATAATAGAAATGAGTGCACTTCCGCTCATGTTACTATTTCTATCCGCCGTTGCCCTGACTTTCCAGAGCTGTAAAGGGAAAAGCAAAAGCAACAACCTTTCCGCAGCCACCGACTCGTTATCGGACGACGCCCTGATGGATACCGTCCAGCGACGGACTTTCCTTTATTTCTGGGAAGGTGCCGAGCCGAATAGCGGCTTAGCTCCCGAACGTTATCATGTAGACGGCGTTTATCCAGAAAACGATGCCAACGTAGTCACTTCCGGCGGCAGCGGCTTCGGCATCATGGCTATCCTTGCGGGAATCGACCGCGGTTACGTCACCCGCGAAGAGGGACTGGCACGAATGGAACGCATCGTTTCTTTCCTCGAAAAGGCAGACCGTTTCCACGGAGCCTACCCTCATTGGTGGTATGGTGATACGGGCAAGGTGAAACCATTCGGCCAGAAAGATAATGGGGGCGATCTGGTAGAGACCGCTTTCCTCATCCAAGGACTGCTGGCCGTACACCAATATTACGTCAACGGAAACGAGAAAGAGAAAGCCCTCGCCCAACGTATCGACCAGATTTGGCGGGATGTCGACTGGAACTGGTATCGGCAAGGCGGGCAAAACGTTCTTTACTGGCATTGGAGTCCAACGTATGGCTGGGAAATGAATTTCCCTGTACACGGCTACAACGAATGTATGATTATGTATATTCTTGCCGCCGCTTCTCCTACACACGGAGTACCTGCGGCTGTCTATCATGACGGTTGGGCACAGAACGGAGCCATCGTTTCTCCGCATAAAGTGGAAGGAATCGAGTTGCACCTCTGCTATCAGGGCACCGAAGCCGGACCGCTTTTCTGGGCTCAATACTCTTTTCTCGGACTTGATCCGGTGGGACTGAAAGATGAATACTGCCCCAGCTACTTCCACGAAATGCGCAACCTGACACTGGTGAACCGTGCTTACTGCATCCGCAACCCTAAACATTACAAAGGTTTCGGACCGGATTGTTGGGGACTGACCGCCAGCTACTCCGTCGATGGATATGCGGCTCATTCGCCCAATGAGCAGGAGGACAAAGGAGTGATCTCCCCTACCGCCGCACTTTCATCCATTGTCTATACACCGGAATATTCCATGCAGGTAATGCGCCATCTGTATGGTATGGGAGATAAAGTGTTCGGTCCTTTCGGATTCTACGATGCTTTCAGCGAAACGGACAATTGGTATCCGCAACGTTATCTGGCTATCGACCAAGGTCCTATTGCTGTCATGATCGAAAACTACCGGACCGGATTATTGTGGAAACTCTTCATGAGCCATCCCGACGTACAGGCCGGATTAACCAAACTTGGTTTTAACACCAACAAGCAAGACGTGAGACAGAAATAAGAGGAAATCTCGGTGTGCGGAAGTGGTCTACTGACCACCTCCACCACCGGTGTTTCCACCTCCTCCGCCGCCACCTTTCACATCGTCATTGTCGATGCTTCGTGCGGCTTTCTTCACACTGGCTTTCAACTCTCCAAGCCGATAGCTGATACTGAAACCGTAATACCGGCTCGGATATTTGCTCGAACTCTTCGAAATAAAGTTAGCTCCTTCTGTATGGTTATTGTAAGTTCTGTATTTCTCCAGAACATTGCTACAATAAATATTCAAAGAAAGACGTTCTTCTTTCAGGAAAGAACGGCTCAATCCCAAACTATAATAACTATATCCTGAACCTTTTCCCTGCAAACTGATTCGGGGTGTGCTACCTCCGCCATTCAGGCTCAAACGTACTTTTCCCGGTAAGGTCTGCTGAATTCCTCCATAAGCAGAAGCATTCCATCCATAATTGTGCAGCTCTTGGGCAGGACTCCGCAAATCGCTATAATTGCCACGTCCATTGACGTAAATTCTCGTTTTAGGAGAAGCGTTCCAGTTCAAATAAAAGTTCAATCCTGTTTCCCGGCTCTTTCCGATATTACCGTATGTGCTATACAGTGCACCGTAGGGAGCTTTATGCCCACCTTCAAAGATTTCTCCGTCTTTATCAGTAATCAAGCGACTGATTCTTTCAATTCCATTGTTATTGAAAGAATGACGCAAAGAAAGATTGATGTTGAACTTGGACGTAAAACTGCTGTAAGACAAGTCGAACGAATGACTCTTCTCACTCTTCAGGTTCGGATTTCCCTGATTGATAAACATCGGATTCTGATTATCGAAATAAGGATTCAAATTCCAGATACCCGGACGCCAGATACGCATATTATATCCACCACGCAAATTCTGCGTCTTTCCTAGTTTTATTCCCAACGAAACGGAAGGAACCAGATCACTAAAATTCGAATCAAAATTCTCGCCCGGACCCACCAGATACTTCACCTCTTGTATGGTTTGCTCATAACGTAATCCCGGTTTGAAAGTAAATCCCTTGTATTTCAGCGTATATCCGGCATAAGCAGAGAGAATATGATTCAAATGACGGTACTCGCTACTACGATTCTCATTATATGCATAGTTTTCACTTGCTCCCTCGGCTTCATAAAACCGATTATCACTGGAGTTACGTCGGAAAATATATTTGGCACCGGTTTCAATTGTATGCAGCTTTCCAATCGGAGTAGTATAGTCCACCTGGAAAGTCTGCTCCATCGTATTTGTCTTTCCGTCCGAATGGAAATTCTTTAATGACAATTCTTTGATGATATCCAGTTTATTCTCATCAGGCTCGATATCCAGATAAGTATTATATGAATCATTCGTTTGGGGTTGGGAATTGATTTTATAAGAAAGCGTAATCATTCGTTCTTTATTCTTTCGGGAAGTACGCTGATAGTCTATATTTCCGTTGATAGAATACCATGACCCTTTTCCATGATTGTCGGTTCTATAACGGTACGCAAAATCCTGTCGGTCAGCTCCGTGCATAATCGTATTTCCGCCACTGTTACTTTTGTCACTGCTACCGTACATTCCGAAAGCCACGGTCAGCAGCCTCAACGTATCAATCTCGTAACTGGCTTCCAAATTGCCATACTGGAAATTCCCTTTCGACTTGGAGCTACTTTCCGATTCCAGATATTTTTCATTCTCTTTATCCGGTTCGTAGTTTTCGCGATAACTATCGGAATAGCTGCGCGGGCTATTATTATAATTGTAGTTATAGTTGGCAGAAACAGTCAGTTTACCTTGTTTCACCATTGCGTAAGTGCCGGCACCTACTCCGTTATTATTAGCATTTCCTCTGAAAGTAGCCGTGTAGCCTTCAAATCCGGAACCTACTGTGACGATATTCAGAATACCTCCGATACCTTCCGCATCATATTTAGCTCCCGGTGAAGTTATCACCTCAATATATTTGATTGTGTTTGCCGGCATACTTTTCAGTACTTCCTTCGGATTATTGCTCATCATATTATTGGGCTTTCCATTCACATGTATCTTGAAACTGCTACTGCCGTTCACCTGTACATTGTCTTCTCCATCCACCGTTACCAAAGGCACTTTCCGAAGCATCTCCAATATACTGTTTGATTTTGAGTCCGGGTCATCTTCAATATTATATTCAATCTTATCCACATCTACCTTTACCAAAGGTTTTTGTGCAACTACCTCCACTCCTTTCAATACGTTATTGGCCTCTGAAGAAATCATTGTACCCAAATCAACCTCCTTCACGGACGGTTTTAGAGTAAATTCCTTTACTATCGGCGCTTTACCAATCGAAGAAATAGTGATGATGTAATTGCCCGCAGCGACATTCAGTTTCTCCTGAAATTTACCATTCGCCCCAGTCACCGCCATCTTGACTGCTTTATCCGGAGCATTTTTCTTTGCTATTTTGATGGTAGCATACGGTTCTCCCTCTTGTGTTAAAGAATCAATAAGTACTCCTTTGACTGTATAAGAAGGAGCTGTGGATTTTTGTGCCCACCCCGCCACGGAGGTAGCGAATACGAATAGAATTAGTAGTAACAGTCTGTGTTTCATGACTAGAAATATATTAGTTTATGTTTATTAAACGCAAGACATTCAAAAATGCTGCAAATTCGAGAGCCAAAAGTAGTTGGTTTATCTACACTTACGAATTTTTCGGAGTTAAGAATATAAAACGAATGGATAAAAAATCTTACTACAGTATATTTCTAGTATTTTTAAACATTTCTATTTAGGGATATCTTTAAATATATCTATTCATGGGCATCTTTAAATTTTCTATTCAAGAGTACTTTTAGACATTTCCGCTCAACGGTATCGGTTATTCCTTATTTAAAAGGAGATAGAATGGTATTTACCGTCGTATCAACCATATCAGCCGCCTTAAGTGAGCGCAGATTCTTCCAACCCAGCAGGTACTAAAGTTCTCTTCATATTTCGTGAACACTTTCTCACAATCCCGGAGCCGGCTGTTTTGCCTTTTCATAGCTGTTTGTATCTCTTTCATTCGAGCTATTTGCTCTCTTTGATACAAGAGTTCTTTGTCTTGACAGCCAATAATTTCAGCATATAAGTTACAGATATTTGCTTTTTCAATACATAGGTCTTCCAATGTGTCGATATACTCGGCTGTAACTCGATCCTTATTCTGATGCAGGAATCCGATAAGGCTTTCTTCATCAACAGTGGTGATACCTTTCTCATACGACATTGGGAATCTTTTCATATCCGCCCAAAGCCAGATTACTTCTTTGTTGATTCCATACTTGGCCGCCGCTTCTTCTACGCTAATCCATTTTGGCATAATGCTTTTGTTTTAATGTGTTCCACAATAAAAATGGAGTATTATTTTGTTTATGTGGCACAACGGACATCCACGTTTTCTGTATTTCGGGCGGACGGGGAATTGTTTAGGTTAGACTTTTAGGGGTAATCATAACCGACCGGACACAAAAAAGACGTGAATGCTGTTGCACCATTATCCGGAATCAAGGCCTAGCGAAACCCTCCCAAAAGATAATAATGACAACAGACACCCACGTCAATCGTTTATATATAACACATCTTTTACGGATATGTTGATATAAGCCGTTAACGTGGAACATCTGTCGCATCATCTCTCCTTGGTTTAAATCGCTAGATTCTGATTCCGAGAGATAACACTTACATATTCCTAATTTAAGTAATATATAGCGCCTCCCGCTAATTTCATCACGCTGATGAGCAGAAAGCGTGTGACAAAGATATACATATTTTTTTAAATGTGGTGGAAATATGGAAATAAATGCTGGAAGTTATGTATATTCAGCAAGCCAGCTCAATTATAATTCTTGGGGATTTGGTTCAGGACAGCCATATCCCTAAAAATTGATTCATTCCCGTACGGGTTTGGCTCATTCTCTGTACGGTTTTGAATAAAATAATGGAGTATTCTGGAAACGTTGTGGTAAATCTGAAAAAGATGATTGAGTTTTTAAGATTCCCCGTTATCTTTTTATTATAAGATATGGGTCCAGGGTGAGGGGTGGTGAGGGTAGATTTATAACTTTCGTATTTTTTTTTGAGGATAAAAAAGGAGATAGTATA
>NZ_JAJKHN010000259.1:0-554 GCF_020982715.1 Bacteroides sp. 1_1_30 | reverse complement strand
ATAAACCGGCAGGAAGCCGACTGGAAGCGTGAGAACAAGGAAGCCGGCATATCCACCGGAGATAACGGACTTACCCGGGAGCAACAGGATGCACTTGAAAAAGCCCGTGCCTCAAACACCGAGTCAAGGAAAAAAGCGGAGGCGGACGTGTACAGGGAAGAGGCGGAAGCCATGCGTGACTATCTGAAGGAATACGGAACTTTCCAGCAGCAGAAACTGGCCATCGCTGAAGAATATGCGGAGAAAATCCGCAAGGCACAGTCCCTGGGTGAAAGGCTGACTTTGGAGAAGCAGCGTGATGCGGCTGTGCACAAAGTGGATATGGAAGCCCTGACCCAAAAGATAGACTGGGGGGCAGCGTTCGGGGATTTGACAGGCCTGCTTGCAGACCAGATGAAGAACCTGCTTGGCGAGCTTAAACAGTATGTCAAGACGGATGAGTTCAAAAAAACGGGAGCAGCAGACCAGCAGGTCGTCTACGATGCCATTGAACGTATTCAAAGCATGCTCCCCGGTGGCAACGGCACATTGGATTTTGCCCGGCTGCAAACGCA
>NZ_JAJKHN010000258.1:0-554 GCF_020982715.1 Bacteroides sp. 1_1_30 | reverse complement strand
ATTAACCGGCAGGAAGCCGACTGGAAGCGTGAGAACAAGGAAGCCGGCATATCCACCGGAGATAACGGACTTACCCGTGAGCAACAGGATGCACTTGAAAAAGCCCGTGCCTCAAACACCGAGTCCCGGAAAAAAGCGGAGACGGACGTGTACAGGGAAGAGGCGGAAGCCATGCGTGACTATCTGAAGGAATACGGTACCTTCCAGCAGCAGAAACTGGCCATCGCTGAAGAATATGCCGAGAAAATCCGCAAGGCACAGTCCCAGGGCGAAAGGCTGACTTTGGAGAAGCAGCGTGATGCGGCTGTGCACAAAGTGGACATGGAAGCCCTTACCCAGAAGATAGACTGGGGAGCAGCGTTCGGGGATTTGACCGGTCTGCTTGCAGACCAGATGAAGAACCTGCTTGGCGAACTTAAGCAGTATGTCAAGACGGATGAGTTCAAAAAATCAGGAGCAGCGGACCAGCAGGTTGTTTACGATGCCATTGAACGTATTCAAAGCATGCTCCCCGGTGGCAACGGCACATTGGATTTTGCCCGGCTGCAAACGCA
>NZ_JAJKHN010000257.1:0-565 GCF_020982715.1 Bacteroides sp. 1_1_30 | reverse complement strand
ACACGGACAAGCGTACGGAATGGTTTTGAAAGTCTGGAAAAGGAAGCTCCGATACATTTTGGAAACAATCTTTTGGAAACGGATATTTGCGACTTCGCCCTATACGTTTACAGGTTTCCGATTGACAAGGATATCCGCGTACATAACATTTTCGTAACAGGGAAAGAGAAGATGGATTTTTATGTCCGGGACAACCCTAATCTGCCGGGATGTGCCAGATGGATGCATCACGGCACAGAACAGGGAAACCAATATCTGAACGCCGACGATATAAATTACTATATACCTAACGGTGGGCGGATTTACCGATATTGGAAATGCCGTTATCTTCTGCAAACCTCTGATACTGATGAACGTTTCAGCCATTTTACAGAGGAAGAAAGACTGTACTAAGTGCAGTCTTTCTCTATATATTCGTACATAATTACCTGAAAACTAATGATTAAAACACTTTGTCAATACGCTTATTTGATATATATTTGCATGATAAAGTGAGTTATTAAAGACATATTGTTAATTGAAAGTAATAGATTGAATATGAAAGACCTGTAATATGACATCGGAA
>NZ_JAJKHN010000256.1:0-565 GCF_020982715.1 Bacteroides sp. 1_1_30 | reverse complement strand
ACACGGACAAGCGTACGGAATGGTTTTGAAAGTCTGGAAAAGGAAGCTCCGATACATTTTGGAAACAATCTTTTGGAGACGGATATTTGCGACTTCGCCCTATATGTTTACAGGTTTCCGATTGACAAGGATATCTGCGTACATAACATTTTCGTGACAGGGAAAGAGAAGATGGATTTTTATGTCCGGGACAACCCTAATCTGCCGGGATGTGCCAGATGGATGCACCACGGCACAGAACAGGGTAACCAATATCTGAACGCCAACGATATAAATTACTATATACCTAACGGCGGACGGATTTACCGGTATTGGAAATGCCGTTATCTTCTGCAAACTTCTGATACAGACGAGCGTTTCAGCCATTTTACAGAGGAAGAAAGACTGTACTAAGTGCAGCCTTTCTCTATATATTCGTACATAATCCCCTGAAAACTAATGATTAAAACACTTTGTCAACACACTTATTTGATATATATTTGCATGACAAAGTGAGTTATTAAAGACATATTGTTAATTGAAAGTAATAGATTGAATATGAAAGACCTGTAATATGACATCGGAA
>NZ_JAJKHN010000255.1:0-567 GCF_020982715.1 Bacteroides sp. 1_1_30 | reverse complement strand
AAGGAATCAAGGCTTTTTCTTTGATTATATAACGTGTTGCAGATACTTTATCTGCAACCTATCTGCCGCAGGTATCTGCAACGTTCCAACTGTTTGTCAACTAGTGTATTACACGCGTTTGGTTGCAGGTGCAGATGTTTTTATGTTTTTTCAACTTTATAGAGGAAGGATTACGCATCAAAATTAGGGTCACAACCGTAAGTCATAAACCCAATTCACCTCTGTGTCCTCCGTGTCCTCTGTGGTGAAAAGAATCAAAACTGCATAGAAACGAGTTAAACGGTGCGCTAATGAATAGGTCCAGGGTGAGGGGTGGTGAGGGTAGATTTATAACTTTCGTATTTTTTTTTGAGGATAAAAAAGGAGATAGTATAGAAAATAATAAAATAAAAGGTTATAAATCTGCCCTCACCAACCCTCACCTTTGACCCATTCATTAGCGCACCGTTTAACTCGTTTCAGTACAGTTCTTAATTAAATGGGAATTTATCGGTTAAATGGGAATTTTGCAGTTAGGCTGAAAGCCTTACAATTATATATTTATTGGGGTGCCCTGAAAGGGCTTAA
>NZ_JAJKHN010000254.1:0-573 GCF_020982715.1 Bacteroides sp. 1_1_30 | reverse complement strand
TGGAACGCAACGACCAGCGTGGTGGTCAACTCGTCCGTTTCCCATTCTTTGATGCGGATGGTCGTGTAGACACGGCGTAGAATATGTGCCTCGACAGCCGATGTTCCGAACTTCTGTTCCACCTGGGGCAGGACGACCACGCCGGGCTGGGCTTTGTTCTTGTTCTGAGCGGCAAAGATTTCCTCCACCTCGTAGTTCAGGTTGTGTTTCTGGCAGAAACCCGCCATGCGCTCTATCACCTCGTAATGGTAGATTCCCTTGAGCGGGTTGCCGTAGATGTCATTCTCCTTGTGTGTGCGCCGGAGCGTGTCGAGCGTCATCACCTCGACGTTGTTGTTCTGGAAATCGAACTGCACGGGGGCAGCCGTTGTTGCTAATGCTGTTGCCATAATGATTGGTGTTAAAAAGTTATACAATAAGAAAGGCGGTGGAGCGTCGTCCATCGCCTTTTCAGGATTCATTTTGTGAGTTTAGGCAGGTAGCACCTGCATATCAAGTCCGTGATACTCGGGTAATACACGTTGCCATAAGTTCCGTATGGTCCGAAACGGGCAAGGAAGCGGAAGTAAAAAT
>NZ_JAJKHN010000253.1:0-574 GCF_020982715.1 Bacteroides sp. 1_1_30 | reverse complement strand
TGGAACGCAACGACCAGCGTGGTGGTCAACTCGTCCGTTTCCCATTCTTTGATGCGGATGGTCGTGTAGACACGGCGCAGAATATGTGCCTCGACAGCCAATGTACCGAACTTCTGTTCCACTTGGGGCAGGACGACCACGCCGGGCTGGGCCTTGTTCTTGTTCTGGGCGGCGAAGATTTCCTCCACCTCGTAGTTCAGGTTGTGTTTCTGGCAGAGACCCGCCATGCGCTCTATCACCTCGTAATGGTAAATTCCCTTGAGCGGGTTGCCGTAGATGTCATTCTCCTTGTGTGTGCGTCGGAGCGTGTCAAGTGTCATCACCTCGACGTTGTTGTTCTGGAAATCGAACTGCACGGGGACGGTCGTTGTTGCTAATGCTGTTGCCATAATGATTGATATTAAAAAAGTTATACAATAAGAAAGGCGGTGAACCGTTGTCCATCGCCTTTCCGGAATTCATTTTGCGGTTTCAGGCAGGTAACGCCTGCATATCAGGTCCGTGATACTCGGGTAATACACGTTGCCATAAGTTCCGTATGGTCCGAAACGGGCAAGGAAGCGGAAGTAAAAAT
>NZ_JAJKHN010000252.1:0-576 GCF_020982715.1 Bacteroides sp. 1_1_30 | reverse complement strand
AGGGGGAAATAGGTCATCTCCCCGTCCGGGTTGTTCACTTCCACCTGCTGCCCGGCTATCTCCACCTTCCGGCTCGTAGGCATCCTGGTCACCTTGGCCAGTACGCGGTGGCGCTTGGACAGGATGGCATTCACATGCCCGCTCATTTTGTACGCATTCCCGAACTTGTATCCGGTCTTGTTGTCCAGGTTCGAAATATTGGCATCGTCGGCCACGCTGTCGTCAAACTCGATCATCGTATAGGGCGGCTGCTTGATGGTCAGTTCCGGATAACGGGCGGCATACTTCTCCAGTTCCTCATCGGCCAGATACTTCGTCAGGGTCAGCTTGCCCCTCAGTCCCGAATGCCGGTCATCCACGGCACCCGTCTGCGTATACGTTCCGTAGTCGTAATACTTCTTCAGCAGGGTTCCGTCGTCTTCCCGGTCTATCTCCAGCACAAAGCGCTCCAGCTTGCCGCTGCCGTTCAGTCTGGCCTGGTGCAGGCGTTCCAGCATGGCGAACCCGTCGATGCCGGGGCAGTTGGTGTAGCGGTAGCCCCGCACATTATTGATGCCTTCCAGTATCAGGCCGCTG
>NZ_JAJKHN010000251.1:0-576 GCF_020982715.1 Bacteroides sp. 1_1_30 | reverse complement strand
AGGGGGAAATAGGTCATCTCCCCGTCCGGGTTGTTCACTTCCACCTGCTGCCCGGCTATCTCCACCTTCCGGCTCGTGGGCATCCTGGTCACCTTGGCCAGTACACGGTGGCGCTTGGACAGGATGGCATTCACATGCCCGCTCATTTTGTACGCATTGCCGAATTTGTACCCCGTCTTGTTGTCCAGGTTCGAAACATTGGCATCGTCGGCCACACTGTCGTCAAACTCGATCATCGTATAGGGCGGCTGCTTGATCGTCAGTTCCGGATAACGGGCGGCATACTTCTCCAGTTCCTCGTCAGCCAGATACTTCGTCAGCGTCAGCTTACCGCGAAGGCCCGAATGCCGGTCATCCACGGCACCCGTCTGCGTGTACGTTCCGTAGTCGTAATACTTCTTCAGCAGGGTTCCGTCGTCTTCCCGGTCTATCTCAAGCACGAAGCGCTCCAGCTTGCCGCTGCCGTTCAGTTTGGCCTGGTGCAGGCGTTCCAGCAGGACGAACCCGTCGATGCCGGGGCAGTTGGTGTAGCGGTAGCCCCGCACATTATTGATGCCTTCCAGTATCAGGCCACTG
>NZ_JAJKHN010000250.1:0-587 GCF_020982715.1 Bacteroides sp. 1_1_30 | reverse complement strand
GCTCAATAATGGTCTGGGTTATATCTTTCTGGCATCCCATCGCGTCAATTGTAACAATACAACCACTTAGTTCCAAAGAGTTAATCAACAATGGAATAGCTGTGATTTCATTGCTTTTATCATCTACTTTTACCTGACCTAAAGAAATTCCATTAACGGCAGACCAGGCGGAAACCATCCATAATTTGAATCCTTCTTTTCCCGTAGTATGCTCTCCATCACATTGGCTTGGACCACGCATGAGCTTGCCATCTATAGCTACAACGCCTTTCACCTCCTGACAAACTTGTTTTACCCAATTACGAAAGATCAACTCAAAATACTCGGGCTTTATTATACTGAAGAATCTATTAAAAGTATCATGACTAGGGATGAACTCCAGGTCAGGTATGCGACTTTTGAAAAAAGCAATTTTCGCATTGCCAAATTCCTCAATCTCATTCCAAGACTGGGCGCCACAGATTACAGCAGCAATGGATATATAGATAATAGTTTCCATTTTATGTACTTTTTTGCGGTTCATCCTAGGATCTTCTATTTGTTTACAAAGGTCAATTATGCCAATTTTCATGTTAGTTTATGTTTTA
>NZ_JAJKHN010000024.1:0-78280 GCF_020982715.1 Bacteroides sp. 1_1_30 | reverse complement strand
ACCTTGTGCTATGTACTCATCTTTACTCTGTAATATATCTCCCGAAATGTATTTTATCATATTGTTTCCGTTTTTCTGTTGCTTATAATGTCCGGCGGATAATCAACCCTTATGGAGATTAATCCGCTTGTTATCCACCACTATTTAATAAGAGCTATTTAACATTTTGATATTAAGATTGGAAAATAGTTCTTCATTTTCAACTACCCAAACATCTTCAAGAGGACAATCAATATATCCCCACTCATGCCAATTTCCTACAAGCCATTTAGTGCTCACTGCATAAGTTTCATAATTAGCATCTGAAGGTAATTTGTGCAATATCATACCTGCATAATATCCTGATATAGTCCATAATTGATATGCTTGCACGCCTATTTGCTCCGCTACCATAAAATATAAGGTATCTTCATAAGGGTATTTACCCTTACATTTTAGGATTGCTCCTCTTGAAAGATATTCTGTATAATTAATTAATTTAACCATTTTATTTTTTTATTCTTGGTGAATAATGGGGTTCAACTAACTGCGTTTAGCAGTTAAGGTGATTGTTACAAGCGTGATTAGCTTTCAGTTTCTGAATATTTAAGAAATTCCTTAAAGTAATCCATAAATGAATCATATAATTTTACAGGTTTACTCATATGGGGGGTATCATCTTCCCAATATACATCAGCTCCCCAAATAGAAGAATCTTTCAGATTATTACCAACTGGAATTTTATATAAAATGAGATATTCTCCTACCTCATAACTTAAAACGATCCAATCCATAGATAATTGAAATTGTTTTTGAATTTCCTTGGTTAATTCAATTATAGGATATGAAATAATTTCTGAATCTTTCGCTATTCCCGAAATGCAAACATCACTCCAGTTACACATTCCGCATTGAGATAAAAAAGTTTTGTATTGCAATGGGAAAGATATGCCTAATTCCTGTTCTGCATATTCTATTTCTTGTTCTGTTGCACCATCCCAATGAACAAAGCCTTCTTTATCTTCTATTAATTTCAAATATTCCATATTTATTAATTTGCTTGTAACGTTATGCTAACAGCGGTCATTTAATGTTTCGCTGTTGTTTTTATATTCTTTATTTCATCAGGCATATTATCTATATTATATGACTACCTATAAGTTGTCTCCTTGTCTATCCAATTACAATATTTGATAAATTTACACTATATGCTATAATTTCTTATTCTGACTTTTAATGTTTTGTTTATCAGTAAATTATATTCATATTGTTTTGCTGTATATAATTATGCCTCTAAAAATACGGTTTTATCTAATTATTCACAAAGGAATCTGTTAGTTTTTTCCTCTATCCTATACAATTTCATCCTTTGGCAGCCAATAACTTGCTTTACACTTATGAAAGCCAGTTCGGTGTAGTAGAGACAATGGCGCGTATCGAATAAACATTGAAAAATATGGGAATCCCAGTATTTGCGAAATTCGACCACGGCAAGAATGCTCAAGATGTGATGGCGACAGAATATGGGCTTGATAAAGAATCGGTGATTGGAAAGATGCAGAAGTTGCTGGAAAAGATTGTTATTCAATCGGCCAGCGTTTATTAACAAGAAATATAAAACAAGATACTTTATATTTTAAATCATATAGAGAGTGTCCCCTTTTCCGAAAAAAAAAGTTTGAGTTACGCAAAAAGATTGCGCATCACTGCATCTATCTTTGTCGAAGAAACAAGAAAACAGGTCAAGTACGGGTTACTTCAACACACTTTTTTAGGTAGAACATACCAGTACGATTATCCGTTTTTCCAGTTTCGCAAAGGGGCAGTAGCTCAGTGGGTAGTTACGGTCGTCGGTTCGACTCCGGCCTGTTCTACCTCTTTTTTATAAACTAAGGTCAAGGAAGACTTACTTCAAAACCGCAGGAATGCACCATTTATTCACACTCTTCCGATTACCTTACTTAAAAAACACAACGTATGAAAAAAGATTTGTTGAAAGTATCTATCAGGCAACATGCAATTTATTTGCCAGCGATAGAAGGAACTGAAAAGCGCGAAGCATTGACTTCGACTACTGTAACATTGGTTGCTCAACTTCGAAAAGTGGGATATAGCTTATCCGAAGAGTTGCTGCATGCTGTCAATCAGTTGTATCCGGCACAACAGGTGGAGATTCTCCAGGTGATGAAAGAAGTATTGGGTGTGTCACTCAACTGGGCTCCATTGGTGAAAGGCTGGGATACACCTACCGGAGAAACACGTTTGGATCATTGGATTACATGGCTTGCTAATATGTTCAATAGTAAGAAAGGTGTGAAACTATCTTGCGGACACGTGATTCCGGATAATACATTCCCCTTGGAACGATACAACGGTTGTCCGTTCTGCGGAACTCCGTTTGAAACGGCATCTACAGAATATTTCGGACAAGCCAGTAAACTGAAAATGTTGGAACTTTGGCAGGAAAAAGAGCTGAATGTTTTCTTTGGTGACTTGCTGGAATCACGTACGGCCCTTGATGCAACACAAGCGGACAGCTTGAAAATCTTGTTGGCTGAACTTCCGTTGCCGGCAGTCGGAATCAAGATGAAAGAAACTCTGATGCTGGTGATCGACACACTGGTAGAGCAGGATAGGGCACAGGAAGCGCAGATTTATTTCTCTGCTCCGAATGATATATTGCGTTATTTGTGGTATAAGAAAACCGGATTCTTGCAAATCATAGAGCCAAAGACCCTCATTCGTAAAGCGGGTAGAAACAATGCACATCTGTGCAATGCTTTGGATAAAAGCCGTTCGGCTGCCCAGGCAAAGCGGGAAGAATTAAAACTGAAATATACCCGTCGCGAGTGTAAAATGGTGGCTCTTTGGTTGAACAATTTGGCGATGACACCGGAGAAGTCTTGTGAAATGATGCATTCGAAAAGGGAAATGTGGGTACGTATGATACGTGCATTGCGTTTGGCGGAATATGCTCGTAAACCGGGATTCGAAAATTTGAAAGAGTTGATGGACGTATTCTACTGTCAGGCATATACAGTTTGGCAGGGAGAAGTGGAACGTAGCCGTTTGAAAGCAGATGCGGCACAGACATTCGCTTTGTTGAAGCAACGTCCGGGTATGTTTGCACGTTCCTTGTTTGCCAATATGCTTTGGTTCGGTCCGGAAGAGACGTTGGCGGCATTTAAAGAAGTCGTTCATTTGTTGCCGGCTCGTTTGGTGGTCACTTTGGGTATGTATGCGGAGAGTTACTTTGAGCAAGGACATAAGAGAATGGTGAAACCTTTAGGTGGTAATGCGCTTTTGATAGAGCCTCACTATTTGGTGAGTCTTTATATGGAAGACCAGCTTAAAGAAATGGTGAAAGAGGTACAGGATTTGTGTAAAGAGGTTGTTGCTACCCGCTTTGCCAATGCGGGTGCCGGAAGTGGAAGCGCAAGTATGTATATTGATCCTATGTTGTTTCATATTCCATTGTCTATCGGTGATCGTAGCGAAGCGGTTCAGGATACTTCCTGTGCCTTGCAGGGTACACGTTTCCCGGTGGAAGGAGATAAGGTTCGATTGTTTATGCAATGGGGAAAGGGACTTCCGGCACAGCATTTGGATATGGACTTGAGTTGTCATATCACTTTGCCTTCAACGACAGAAGTGTGTTCCTACTTCAATCTGAAAGCTATTGGTGCTAAACATAGCGGAGATATCCGAAGCATCCCCGACAAGAAAGGTACTGCCGAGTATATCGAATTGGATTTGAATGAGTTGGACCGTGTAGGTGCGCAATATGTTGCTTTCACCTGCAATGCGTATAGTAATGGGGCTATCTCTCCTAATCTGGTGGTAGGTTGGATGAACTCCGCTTACCCGATGAAAATATCGGAGAGAAACGGAGTGGCTTATGACCCTTCTTGTGTTCAGCATCAGGTGCGAGTTTCTCAAAGCGTGCAGAAAGGACTTGTTTTCGGAGTCCTGAAAGTGAAGGAACGGGAAGTGGTATGGTTGGAAATTCCTTTCGGCGGACAGACGGTTCTTTCTTTGGATACACAGACTATTGAAAAGTATCTGGATAAACTGGAAGCCAAAACCACTGTGGGCGAACTGTTGGCAATCAAAGCACAAGCACAGGGTTTGAAGTTGGCTGATACACCGGAAGCCGATGAAGTATATACCCGTGAATGGGCATTGAATACGGCTGCTGTGACTAAGTTGCTGTTGGGTGATTAATTTCTAGCGGTTAACTGAATCTTTTCTTCCTAATATTTATAAGTTGTATTGCGATAAAGTATATCTTTGTATGCAATAAACTAATCGTCTGACTATAGTTACTTTTTCGTCTAACTATAGTCAGACGAAAGAATAACTATAGTTAGATGCAAGTTACACTATAGTCAGACGAATAAATATATGCTAGCCAAGAACTAATGATTGGTATAAGAGAGATTAAATATCAGGCAAGAAAATGATAAATGATAATCAATAAAATATAGCTGCTTATGAGTGCGTATTATGATTTGTATGAGACACCGGACGTTCAGAATACCGGCGAGAAGCAACCCCTTCATGCGCGGATAGTTCCGAGCGGGACTTATTCCCAAAAAGAGTTTATAGAACGTGTGTCACGTTATCAACATTTTCCCCAGAATATGGTTGACGGGGTGTTGGGGGCTGTAATAGATGAACTTGGTAGTCTCTTGGCGCGTGGCTATATTGTGGAGCTTGGAGAGCTGGGACATCTTAGTGTCTCTTTGAAATGCACTCAGAAGGTAATGACTAAAAAAGAAATCCGTTCTGAATCTATCTGTTTTGACAATGTACACCTGCGTACTTCCAAAAATTTTAAATTGAAGGTAAGACGGGAAATGAGACTTGAACGTGTTCCCAAATCGGGACGTACTGTCAGTAAAACGGAGATACCTATTGAACAACGTCTTCAAATGTTACAGGAGTTTTTGAAGAAGAATGGAGGAATCACCCGCATAGAATACAGCAGACTGACAGGAGTAGCCCGGCTGAAAGCTGTTGATGATTTGAATACTTTTATTCAGGAGGGAAAACTGCGTAAGAGAGGGGCGGGAAGGAATGTGTTTTATGTATGGAAACAGGAAGAATAATATTATAATAAGTAATTGTCCTTCTTTTTGCTAACAATTTTGTACCTTTGTTTGTATATAGAGAAAATAGTAAGATTATGGCAAGAATAACTATTCCTTATGCAGTAGCGGATTTCATAGATTTGCGTGAACGTGGTTTTTATTATGTTGATAAGACTGATTATATTCCTAAATTAGAGGATTATAATGCTCCTGTATTTCTCCGTCCCCGTCGTTTTGGAAAAAGTTTGTTGGTTTCTACATTAGCTTGCTATTATGACCGTACAAAAGCGCATCGGTTTGAAGAACTGTTTGGGGGAACCTGGATAGGTAACCATCCGACAAAAGAGCATAACAGTTATATGATTATTCGCTACGATTTTTCGAAAATGGTAATGGCGGATACTATTGAAGGATTGGCTCAAAACTTTAATGATTTGAACTGTGGCCCGGTAGATGTGATGGTAGAGCATAACAGAGATTTGTTCGGTGATTTTCAGTTTACTACTCGGGGAGACGCTTCCAAAATGTTGGAAGAAGTTCTTAATTATGCCCGTTCTCATGAATTTCCAAAAGTTTATCTATTGATTGATGAATATGATAACTTCACTAATCAGTTGCTTACAGCATACAACGATCCGCTTTATGAGGAAGTGACGACGAATGACAGTTTTTTGCGTACTTTCTTTAAAGTGATAAAGGCCGGAATAGGTGAGGGGAGTATCCGTACCTGTTTCTGTACAGGTGTATTACCTGTTACGATGGATGATTTGACCAGTGGATATAATATAGCAGAGATATTGACTCTTGAACCTAATTTTCTGAATATGCTCGGGTTTACATACGAAGAGACAGAGACATACTTGCGTTATGTACTTGACAAATACTCCACAGGACAGGAACGTTTCGATGAAATCTGGCAGCTAATTGTGAGCAACTACGATGGTTATCGTTTCCGTCCCAATGGTGATCGGTTGTTCAATGCTACTATCCTGACTTATTTCTTCAAGAAGTTTGCGGCCAATGCTGGTAGTATTCCCGACGAACTGGTAGATGAAAATCTACGTACCGATATTAATTGGATTTGTCGGCTTACCCTTTCACTGGATAACGCGAAAGCGATGTTGGATGCACTGATTATTGATGATGAGTTGCCTTATAATGTGGCTGATCTTGCTAGTAAATTTAATAAGAAAAAGTTCTTTGATAAAGAGTTTTATCCCATTAGCTTGTTCTATTTGGGAATGACGACATTGAAAGACAAATTTGTAACAACATTACCTAATATGACGATGCGTAGTGTGTACATGGACTACTATAATCAGTTGAACAAGATAGAAGGTAATGCGCAGCGTTATGTGCCAGTGTATCGGTATTATGATTCCAACCGAAGTCTGGAACCTCTGGTACAAAACTATTTTGAACAATATTTGGGACAATTCCCTGCACAGGTATTTGATAAAATCAATGAGAACTTCATCCGATGTTCATTCTATGAGCTTGTATCGCGGTATTTGAGTAGTTGCTATACATTTGCTATTGAACAGAATAACTCCGTAGGACGCTCGGATTTTGAAATGACAGGTATTCCCGGTACGGATTATTATACAGATGACCGTGTCGTAGAATTCAAATATTATCGTGCAAAAGAAGCGGAAAAGATGCTTGCACTTACCGAACCCCTTCCCGAACATGTGGAGCAGGTGAAAAGATATGGTGAAGATACGAAAAGAAAGTTTCCATATTATAATGTACGCACGTATGTAGTATACATTTGTGCCAATAAAGGATGGAAATGTTGGGAAGTGTAGTTGTGTTTGTAGCATAATGGATGTTTTGAGTATGTAGCAGGGATTATGTATATCTCGGATAATTTTTTTGATGAAACAGTGTATCTCTACTTTAAGGAAAGAACTTATTTTATATTACTCGTTAAGGAATGTTTTATTGATTGCAGTCATGTATAGTGATTATATGGTATATAACACATATTAAGCTTGATAATTTGTCCGTTCTCTTTCATACGCCTATATTTGTCCTCGCTATTCTATATTATCAATAGAGGGAGAATGTATCATAAGAGAAACATAAAGGTATATATAGCGTGGGTGTTGTTGATGACATTCATTCCCTTCTTTGTGGTGAAAACCTTTCACTATCATGGAAGTGAAGATGAGACATCATGTTCCCATGCACAACATTCCCATAATCCTTCTGATGATTGTGCGATATGTAAATACTCCCTTTCTCTTTTTACGGAACCTCAACCGGTAGAATTTCATTGTACGTTGACGCTCGTCCCATACGAGCCGGTTATTTATCAGGATAAGGTTGTTTGTAAACGAACTTATTCGCATCATTTACGCGGACCTCCCGTTGCTTGATTACATAATCATATTTTCAAAGGAGATAGATTGACCTTCAATCTGTTCTCCTATTCATTTTACACATTATATAAAAGATTGTAATTGATGCGTATCGGAATTATTTCGGGCGTAATAGGGGTATTTATAACCTTATCCGTCCATGCACAGAAATCCGATTCAATCAAGAGTATGCTTTTGCCTGATGTTGTGGTGACCGAAACGTACCAGCAACGTCAAGCCAAAAAGTCTGCCCTTACGGTTGATGTAGCCGATCAGGATTTTCTGCGCAAACATTTTACAGGAAACTTCATGCAAGCGATGGAGAACATTCCCGGAGTGCAAGCAATGGATATCGGTTCGGGATTCTCCAAACCGATGATTCGCGGAATGGGATTCAACCGGATTGCCGTATTGGAAAACGGAATCAAGCAGGAAGGACAACAATGGGGAGCCGATCACGGTTTGGAATTGGATGCCTTCAATATAGGAGCGGTCAATGTTTTGAAAGGCCCTTCCTCATTGCTTTATGGTAGTGATGCGATGGGAGGAGTGATAGATGTCGTTCCACCGGCCGTGCCTATGGATAATCGGGTGTTTGGAGATGTCACACTGCTTGGTAAATCAGTCAATGGAACCGTCGGAGGATCACTGATGCTGGGAATCAAAAAAAATGCCTGGTACTCTCACATTCGTTATTCGGAACAGCACTTCGGCGACTATCATATTCCTACGGATTCTATTGTCTACCTGACACAGAGAATCCCCATCTATGGGCGTAAACTGAAGAATACAGCAGGCATTGAACGCAATATCGGACTCTTTACCCAATATCAGCGAAGGGCATATAGAGCGAATTTCTCCGTGAGTAATGTCTATCAAAAGACAGGTTTCTTCCCCGGAGCGCATGGCATACCCGATGCGTCCCGTGTGGAAGATGATGGAGATAGCCGTAATATCGAATTGCCTTATAGCAAAGTGAATCACCTGAAGGTGACCATCCATCAGCAATATGCGTGGGAGAAACTGATCTTGTCAGGTGATTTGGGTTTCCAGAACAATCACCGTGAAGAATGGAGTGCTTTCCATACTCACTATGGCTCGCAACCCGCACCAGAGAAAGACCCCGACAAAGAACTCGCATTTAATCTGAACACCTTCAGTGCTTCAGTGAAAGCTCGTTTTATCGGATCTTCTTCATGGGAACATACATTGGGGTGGGATGGACAGCATCAACGGAATGACATTGCCGGCTATTCGTTTTTATTGCCCGAATATCACCGTTCCACCACCGGAATGCTCTGGCTTACAACGTACAGACCTACCAATGTGCTCTCCGTCAGCGGAGGAGCTCGGTATGACTACGGATACATAAATATTTCTTCGCATGAAGATGTTTACCTTGCCGATTATCTTCAAAAACAGGGATATACCCAGGAACAGATAGACCTTTATAAGTGGAACAGTCACCAGGTGAAAAAACACTATGGTGATTATTCTCTTTCTCTGGGATTGGTATGGACTCCCTCCGACAAGCATCTGGTAAAGGTGAATATCGGGCGTAGTTTCCGCCTGCCCGGTGCGAATGAGTTGGCTGCCAACGGAGTACATCACGGCACTTTCCGCCATGAACAGGGAGATGCCAATTTAAAATCGGAACAGGGCTGGCAACTGGACGCTTCTTATCATCTGAAGTACCGGAGAATTTCTTTCTCCGTCTCTCCATTTGTCAGTTGGTTCAGCAATTACATCTTTCTGCGTCCTACCGGAGAGTGGTCTGTATTGCCTCATGCCGGACAAATCTATCGCTATACCGGAGCGGAAGCACTGTTCGCAGGAACTGAAGCTACCGTAGATGTTGATTTTCTGCGTAACTTCAATTATCGGATTTCCGCTGAATACGTTTACACCTATAATTGTGATGAACATATTCCATTGAGTTTCTCGCCGCCACCTGTTATGCGCAATACATTAACCTGGCAAAAGAACCGGTATATGTTGTATGCAGAATGGCAGAGCATTGCTCGGCAAAATAGAGTGGACCGTAACGAAGACCGTACAGCCGGAGCAAATCTCTTCCATTTGGGCGGATCTTTAAACATTCCGATAGGTGGAAATAATGAAATTGAAATTACCCTGACCGCCCGGAATATATTCAATACCCGATATTACAATCATCTTAGTTTTTACAGGAAAGTTGAGATTCCCGAACCGGGACGTAACTTCCAGATATTAATCAAAGTTCCATTTAAAAAATTACTGAAATGAAAAATAAATTTTATCTCCCAATGGTTAGCCTTTTGGCAACAGTTACTTTCATGTTTTCCTCTTGTGATAATGATGACTCCAGCGATACGATCAAACCTTTGATTGAACTTCATGAACCGGAAGAAGGTCAGGCATTGGAGATCGGAAACGAACATGGAGTTCATTTTGAAATGGATTTGTCGGATGATGTTATGCTGAAATCCTATAAGATCGAAATTCATAGCAATTTCGACCATCATTCACACGGCGGTAATAGTAGGGCTGTGCAGGAAACAGTAGATTTTAGTTTTAACAGATCGTATGATGTGTCAGGACAGAAAACAGCACATATTCATCATCACGATATTGTAATACCAGCCAATGCGACTGCAGGGGATTATCATTTGATGGTTTATTGCACAGATGCCGCAGGCAACGAATCTTATATCGCGCGCAATATTAAATTGAGCAATGAGGTGGAAGATGAAGACCACCATCATAATGAATAGACAACTATATAAAGGAACTGGAATATCTGTTGGCTACAGGACGATAGATAGGCTGTTTTTTGTATAAAGAGTATTTTTTCTTTCGAAAGGTGTAATAGATATTACACCTTTTTTGTTTCCAATCCTTTACTTTTGTGAAAAATTCTATTTCGTATGATGAAGTTTCCAATAATAAATCGATTCTTTCCTTCTTTTAAATGGAAAGTAGCGGCTGTCATCATTGGCGGTGTTATTGTGGGTGGAGGGGCATTGTTTATGTACATGCTCCGGGCGCATACCTATCTTGGAGATGACCCAGCTGCCTGTGTGAACTGTCACATTATGACTCCTTACTATGCAACTTGGTTTCATAGCTCACATGCCCGGAATGCCACCTGCAATGATTGTCATGTGCCGCATGAAAATGCTGTGAAAAAATGGACCTTTAAAGGGATGGACGGAATGAAACACGTAGCTGCATTTCTTACCAAAAGCGAGCCGCAGGTGATTCAGGCTCATGAAGCCAGTTCCGAAGTGATAATGAATAATTGTATTCGCTGTCATACGCAACTCAATACGGAATTTGTGAAGACGGGGAAGATTGATTATATGATGTCACAAGTAGGAGAGGGGAAGGCTTGCTGGGATTGCCATCGTGATGTTCCTCATGGTGGAAAAAACTCTCTGTCCGGCACTCCGGGAGCTATTGTTCCTCTTCCGGAATCGCCCGTTCCCGAATGGCTCCGGAAGATGGTGAATCAGAAAGATAAATAGGAAATGAAATACGTAATAAAATAATAAAACCGATATACAATGGAAAAGAAATTAAAATCATGGCAAGGATGGCTGTTGTTCGGAGGTTCAATGGTCGTTGTATTTGTTTTGGGATTATGCGTTTCTGCGTTGATGGAACGGAGGGCGGAAGTTGCCAGCATTTTCAACAACCGTAAAAACGTCATCAAGGGGATTGAAGCGCGAAATGAACTATTCAAGGATGATTTCCCCCGTGAATATCAAACTTGGACGGAAACTGCAAAGACTGACTTTGAAAGCGAATTTAATGGGAATATAGCTGTGGATGCCTTGGAAAAACGTCCTGAAATGGTGATTCTATGGGCGGGATACGCTTTCTCTAAAGATTATTCTACTCCACGGGGGCACATGCATGCTATTGAGGATATTACGGCATCGTTACGTACCGGTGCACCTGTGAACCCGACAGATGGTCCTCAACCGTCTACTTGCTGGACTTGTAAAAGTCCGGATGTTCCCCGTATGATGGAAGCATTGGGTGTTGATTCTTTTTATAATAATAAATGGGGAGCTATGGGGGCCGAAATCGTAAATCCGATTGGCTGCTCTGATTGCCACGACCCGGAAATAATGAATCTTCATATCAGCCGTCCGGCTTTGATTGAAGCTTTCCAACGCCAAGGTAAAGACATCACCAAAGCTACTCCGCAAGAAATGCGTTCATTGGTCTGTGCGCAATGTCACGTTGAATATTTCTTCAAAGGTGATGGCAAATACCTGACTTTCCCTTGGGATAAAGGTTTCACGGTAGAAGATATGGAGGCTTATTATGATGAGGCCGGGTTCTATGATTATATCCATAAATTGAGTCGTACTCCGATTCTGAAAGCACAGCATCCTGATTATGAGATTGCTCAAATGGGTATTCATGGGCAAAGAGGTGTCTCTTGTGCCGATTGTCACATGCCGTATAAGAGTGAAGGCGGTGTGAAATTCAGCGATCACCACATTCAGAGTCCGTTGGCTATGATTGATCGTACTTGCCAGGTTTGCCATCGTGAGAGCGAAGAGACTTTGCGCAATAACGTTTACGAACGACAACGCAAAGCGAACGAAATCCGCAACCGCTTGGAACAGGAATTGGCGAAAGCGCATATCGAAGCTAAATTTGCTTGGGATAATGGAGCGACAGAAGCTCAAATGAAAGATGTTCTCGCATTGATTCGTCAGGCACAATGGCGTTGGGATTTCGGAGTGGCTTCACACGGCGGCTCTTTCCATGCACCGCAGGAAATTCAGAGGATCCTTTCTCACGGACTCGACCGTGCTATGCAAGCCCGTCTTGCCGTATCCAAAGTATTGGCGAAGAACGGATACACTGGTGATGTTCCGATGCCGGACATCTCGACGAAAGCAAAAGCACAGGAATACATCGGCTTGGATATGGACGCTGAAAGAGCAGCGAAAGAGAAATTCCTGAAAATAACCGTTCCCGCCTGGTTGGAGAAAGCGAAAGAAAATGGACGTTTGGCGCAGATATAAAACAAATATAAGCATAGATATATATGTGGAGCAAACCGTGGAGTTATAAAGAAGGGCTGACGATTGGCACAGGATTACTGATAATAGGCATATTGCTGCAAATGACAGTGGGTGCTATCAACTGGGATTTGTTTGCCTGTCCGGTCAACGTGATTGTGCTGGTGGTTTATATCATTGCCTTGATAGTCATGCACCTTCTTCGTAAACGTGTGTATTTATTCAGCTGGTTAAGCCATTATTCCGCTGCCGTCTCCGCTTTGTTGTGGGTGGTCGGCATGACGGTAGTTATGGGACTTATCCGGCAAGCTCCTTCCGGTCATGCTCCAAATGCTTCAACGGATTTGCTGGGATTCTCACAGATGATTGCATCCTGGCCTTTCGTTCTGCTTTACTTTTGGATGGTCACTGCATTGGGACTGACGATACTTCGTGCCAGCTTTCCTTTTAAGTGGAGACGACTTTCGTTCCTTCTCAATCATATCGGATTATTCGTCGCGTTGATAGCGGCCACTTTAGGAAACGCCGATATGCAACGGTTGAAAATGACAACCCGCATGGGCAATGCCGAATGGCGGGCTACTGACGATAAAAGTCAACTGATTGAACTTCCATTGGCTATCGAACTCAAGGATTTTACTATCGACGAATATCCTCCAAAACTGATGCTGATTGACAACGAAACCGGGCGTACGCTTCCCGAAAAATCTCCTGAACATGTATTGCTGGAAGAGGGAGTGATAAAGGGAACATTGCAGGACTGGCAATTGACAATTGAACAATCTATCCCGATGGCAGCTTCTGTAGCTACTGAAGATACTGTGAAGTTTATAGAATTTCATTCGATGGGAGCAACTTATGCTGTTTACCTGAAAGCTTTCAATCAGGAGAATCAAACAACCAAAGAAGGTTGGGTAAGCTGTGGCAGTTTTCTTTTTCCTTATAAGGCAATCCGGCTGGATTCTTTAACCAGTCTTGTGATGCCGGAACGGGAACCGCAGCGATTTGCGTCGGAAGTGAAAATTTACACACAAGAAGGAACGATAACGGAAGGTACCATTGAAGTGAACCGTCCGATGGAGATAGAAGGATGGAAAATCTATCAACTTAGCTACGACGAGACAAAAGGACGATGGAGCGATGTCAGTGTCTTCGAACTGGTTCGCGATCCGTGGCTACCGGTCGTTTACGCAGGAATTATAATGATGATGGCAGGAGCTGTCTGCTTGTTCGTCAGTGCACAAAAGAGAAAAGAGGAGGACAAAGCATGAATTGGGAGTACTTTATATTATTTGCAATAGCTGCACTGGTTTGTTGGGCTTTAGGAGCTTTTGCTGCCTGGAAAGGAACAAAACCGGGATGGGCTTACGGATTTACTTTCTTAGGGTTGGCTATTTTTTTCAGCTTCATTATCGGAATGTGGATTTCATTGGAACGCCCTCCGATGCGGACCATGGGGGAGACCCGGCTGTGGTATTCTTTCTTCCTTCCGTTGGCGGGATTGATAACATACATACGTTGGAAGTACAAATGGATTCTTAGTTTCAGTTGCATCCTTTCGTTCGTCTTTATCTGTATCAATATCTTCAAACCGGAGATTCACAATAAAACGTTGATGCCCGCTTTGCAAAGTCCGTGGTTTGCTCCTCATGTCATTGTGTATATGTTTGCTTACGCTATGTTGGGAGCGGCGACGGTGATGGCTGTCTATTTGCTTTGGTTCAAGAAGAAAGAGATTGAACGGAAAGAAATGGATTTGTGTGATAACCTCACTTATGTAGGTCTGGCATTTATGACATTAGGTATGCTTACAGGAGCTATCTGGGCGAAAGAAGCCTGGGGACACTACTGGGCTTGGGACCCGAAAGAAACCTGGGCAGCGGCGACTTGGTTTGCTTATCTGGCATATATCCATTTCAGATTGGGAAAGCCATTGAAGGCACGTCCGGCATTGGTTATTTTATTGGTCTCTTTTGTCTTATTACAAATGTGTTGGTATGGAATCAATTATCTTCCGTCCGCACAAGGAGTCAGTGTACATACGTATAATTTGAATTGAAATATCGAATCATTTAAACTGCACTATCAATGAAAACATTTTATTGGTCATTCTTGCTTATGCTATTGCCAAGCATGGCATACACACAAAACACTGAGAAAGAGAATGAATTTACGATGTCTATGCAAATCAGACCTCGTGCAGAGTATCGGAACGGTGCCTTGACTCCACGGGATGAAGGGGTGGCTCCTACGTCCTTCATCAATAACCGCGCGCGTTTGTCGATGGATTATAAACGTTCGGATCTGGAACTGAAGATGTCGGCACAGCATGTAGGTGTCTGGGGACAGGACCCGCAGATTGAAAAGAACGGGCGTTTTATGCTGAATGAGGCTTGGGCAAAGATGAACTTTGGCGAAGGATTCTTTGCCCAACTGGGACGTCAGTCGTTGATTTATGATGATGAACGTATTTTGGGAGGATTGGACTGGAATGTAGCGGGTCGTTACCACGATGCGTTGAAGCTGGGGTATGCCAACAAAAATAATGAAGTGCATTTGATTCTTGCTTTTAATCAGAATAATGACAATAGAACAAGCGGAGGCACTTACTATGATTCTTCTACGGGACAGCCTTATAAGAATATGCAAACCGTTTGGTATCACTATAAGGCGGACAATGTTCCGTTCGGGGCTTCTTTATTGTTTATGAACTTGGGATTGGAAACGGGCGATAAAGCTACGGATGATTCTCACACCCGTTACTTACAAACAATGGGAACCTACCTCACTTATAAGAACAGTAACTGGAATCTGGATGGTGCTTTCTACTATCAGATGGGTAAGAATAAAACTGCTGATAAAGTTTCAGCTTTGATGGGAAGCATACAGGCTGCTTATACGTTTGACCATACATGGGGAGCTGTGGCTAGCTTTGATTATCTAAGTGGTGATAAGGGAAATGGCGGTAAGTACAAAGCTTTCGATCCTCTTTATGGAACTCATCATAAATTCTATGGAGCAATGGATTATTTTTATGCTTCTACCTTTGCGAACGGTTATGCCCCTGGATTGATGGATGCCCGTATCGGAGGCCGTTTCCGTGCTTCTGACAAAGTGGATATGGAACTTAATTATCACTACTTTAGCACAGCCGTAAAGGTTCAGGACTTGAAGAAATATTTAGGTTCGGAAGTCGATTATCAGATAAACTGGTCGATCATGAAAGATGTGAAACTCTCTGCCGGATATTCTTTTATGCGTGGCACGAAGACGATGGACGCTGTGAAAACCGGCAATCATAAAAGCTGGCAGGATTGGGGTTGGCTATCGTTGAATATTAATCCGAAGATATTGTTTGTGAAGTGGTAAATCCAAGGGAATAGATAGAATTTAAATAAAGAGAGAGTTTTTGAAAGTTTTTGAATTTATAAAATCATCCTTACTACAGTATATCTGAAGTGAGGATGATTTTTTGTTTTAACCACTTCTTGATAGTACACTCTTATTGTTACGTCTGTTGTTACGGATATTTTTCTAAATACGTCGTTACAGATACTTTTCCAAAGTTGTTTTATCTAAAATCTCGATTCGTTTTCCTTCCATGATGACGAGTCCTTCTTTCATCATCTTATTGATTTCTTTAGATAGAGCAGGGCGTGACACATTTAAATATTCGGCGAGCTGGGATTGGGTGTGCATGATATCTACTACTAACGCATCTTTTTTCTTATGTTCGTATAGATAGACAATGAACCTTTCCCGTACGGTTTTGCGTGAAAGAGGTTTCAGACGGGATACGGTACAGATGTTACAATTACCTGCGATACAAAGAAAATTATGAAGAACTTGTGGGTCCTGACTAATTACTTTGAAGGTTGAATCTTTGGTTGCCATAAGTATCACACTGTCCTCAAGAGCAGTGAAAGTAGCCGGCAAAGTATTGTTCGAATTAAAAAGATGAGGAGTGGCGAAGGTACGTGGAGCGATAATGTATTCAATCATCACCTCATTACCTAATCCGTCAATAATATCTGTACGTAGTTTTCCTTCCAAAAGTACAAATAACTTGTTGCAGGGTGTTCCTTGTGTAACGACTATCTCTTTTTTATTAGCCGCATAGATTACAAAATCCAGCTTTTCCAATAAGGACTCTTTGATGTTTAAAGGTAAATCCCTGAATAAGGGGATTTGAAACAGCTTTTCTTTATGTGAGTCGGTCAGTTGTATTTTTTTCATTGTATCATGTTGTCTGTATCACGGGCAAAGATATAAATTATATATTAGTGAAAGAAACTTTCAGAACTATTTGTAGAATAACTATATACAAGAAAGTTGTTAAAACGAATGCAAAATATAGAATCTGTAATTATGGTATCTTTCTCTGTAATTTATCTACATGCAGGATACCTTTATTTGTCTATTTTTGCAACATGAATCATTGATAAAAAGAATTCTGAAAATAAAAAGTAATAAAAGAAAGTTATGGCTAAAAAAGTTTTGATAATTTCGTCCAGTCCACGTAAAGGTGGTAATTCGGATTTGCTTTGTGATGAATTTATGAAAGGTGCTATCGAGGCGGGCAATGAAGTAGAGAAGATTTTTCTGAAAGACAAAACGGTTCATCCTTGTACGGGATGCAGTGTTTGCAGTATGTACGGTAAACCCTGTCCACAGAAAGATGATGCAGCGGAAATCGTGGAGAAGATGATTGCTGCCGATGTGATTGTAATGGCAACCCCGGTTTATTTCTATACTATGTCCGGGCAGATGAAGATTATGATTGACCGCTGTTGCGCACGTTATACGGAAATAACTAATAAGGAATTTTATTTCATTATTGCGGCAGCAGAAAACGATAAAGCAATGATGGAGCGTACTATCGACGGCTTCCGTGGCTTCCTCGATTGCTTGGAAGGACCACAGGAAAAAGGGACGGTCTATGGAATCGGTGCATAGAAAGTAGGAGAGATTAAAGATACTCCCTACATGCAGGAAGCATATAATATGGGAAAGATGGTGTAACTGTTTGTTTTCCATATTAAAGATATTCATAAAGAATATGATAAATGGATTTGTTCGAATATTTGAGATATAGTTTTGAACTTAACTTTTAAAACCTGACGGGAAATCTGGAAAAGACGGTTATGTTTTCCAGATTTTCCCTTTTTTACGATTACTTAATTGACTGGATTGCTTGTTCTGCCACAGAATTATTATAATTTTGTGGCAGAACTTTTTATTTTGTATAATTCGTTTGATAACTAACTAAGTATCATGGGCTATAAAATAACGACTCTTGTGGAGAATTGTGTCTATGGACGTAAATTGCAGGCAGAACATGGTCTTTCTCTATATATCGAGACTCAAGAACATAGATTACTTTTCGATACGGGAGCATCCGACTTGTTTATCCGTAACGCCCGCTTGTTGCATATTGACTTGCAAAAAGTCGATTATTTGATATTATCTCATGGTCATAGCGATCATACGGGTGGACTACGTTATTTTTTGGAATTGAATACGCAGGCAACCGTTGTTTGTAAGTGTGAGGTTTTTTCTCCTAAATTCAAGGATGAACGTGAGAACGGGATGATGCATACACAAAACCTCGATCGTTCCCGTTTCCGCTTTATTACAGAGCAGACCGAGCTGCTTCCCGGAGTTTTCCTTTTTCCCTCTATTGATATTATAAATCAGGAAGATACCCATTTTGAACGTTTTTGGGTTCAGCAAGAAGATGGATGCAAAATACCGGATACTTTTCAGGATGAATTGGCGATGGTATTGGTGGAACCGGAAGGATTTTCTGTATTAAGTGCCTGTTCTCATCGGGGAATAACCAATATTTTGCGTACGGTTCAGGCTGCCTTTCCCGAATCTCCTTGTAAGTTACTTCTGGGAGGTTTTCATATCCATAATGCGGAAAAACAAAAATATCAGGTCATTGCAGATTATTTACAGGAATATCTTCCCCGACAGATTGGCGTTTGTCATTGTACGGGAGTGGATAAATATGCCTTCTTTTACAAAGACTTTGGTGACAGCACATTTTATAATTACACGGGAAAACTAATTCAAACCGATTTATCGGAATAAATTTATAATAATTTGATATGAAGAAACTAATAACTTCTTTAGCGCTGGTACTATCAGCATTATCCAGCTATGCAATTACTCCTTTGTGGATGCGTGATGCACGTATTTCACCGGATGGATCAGAAATTGTTTTTTGTTACAAGGGTGACATTTATAAAGTCCCTGCACAAGGAGGAACAGCTGTTCAACTCACCACACAAACCT
Source organism: Bacteroides sp. 1_1_30 (assembly GCF_020982715.1). Lineage (NCBI taxonomy): Bacteria > Pseudomonadati > Bacteroidota > Bacteroidia > Bacteroidales > Bacteroidaceae > Bacteroides > Bacteroides sp. 1_1_30. The sequence goes on along the minus strand of NZ_JAJKHN010000024.1, from coordinate 59,521 downwards.
CTTATGAAGCCAATCCGGTTTGGTCGCCCGATGGCAAGCAAATTGCGTTTGCCAGTGACCGGAATGGAAATTTTGATTTGTTCATTATGCCTGCTGACGGAGGTGCCGCCCGGCGGTTGACCTACCATTCTGCATCAGAAATACCGTCAACTTTTACTCCGGATGGAAAGTATGTCTTTTTCTCTGCCTCTATACAGGATCCGGCAAGCAGTGCCCTGTTTCCTACAGGAGCAATGACGGAATTATATAAAGTTCCTGTTGCCGGCGGACGTACCGAGCAAGTGCTGGGCACTCCTGCCGAACTGGTCTGTTTTGATAAAACAGGGAAGAACTTTCTTTATCAGGATCGTAAAGGTTTTGAGGATGAATGGAGAAAGCATCATACTTCTTCCATTACGAGAGATATTTGGTTATATAATACCCAAACGGGAAAACATACGAACCTGACAAACCGGGGAGGAGAGGACCGTAATCCTGTGTATGCACCTGATGGTAATGCTATCTATTTTTTAAGTGAGCGTGATGGAGGTTCCTTCAATGTGTATACTTTCTCTTTGAATACTCCACAGGAAGTGAAAGCTATGACTACTTTCAAAACTCACCCGGTACGTTTTTTGTCTGTCAGCGATAAAGGTACCTTATGTTATACCTATGATGGTGAGTTATACACACAGAAGTCTGGTGCACGTCCGGAAAAAGTAAAAGTAGAACTTGTTCGTGATGATGAACAGCAGCTTGCTACACTTAAATTCTCGCAGGGAGCAACTTCCGCTTCTGTATCTCCGGACGGTAAACAAATTGCTTTTATTGTACGTGGTGATGTGTTTGTGACTTCAACTGATTATGCTACCACCAAGCAAATCACAAATACTCCGGCAAAAGAAGCTGCCGTTTCTTTTGCTCCGGACAACCGGACACTGGTTTATGCCAGCGAGCGAACCGGTAACTGGCAACTTTATACCGCCAAAATAAGTCGTAAGGAAGACCCGAATTTCCCTAATGCCACTCTTATTGAAGAGGAAGTATTATTACCGTCTAAAACGGTAGAACGTACTTATCCGCAATATTCACCGGACGGTAAAGAATTGGCTTTTATCGAAGACCGTAATCGTTTGATGGTACTCAATTTGAAAACAAAAAAGGTACGTCAGGTAACGGATGGTTCTACATGGTATAACACCGGAGGAGGATTCGATTACGAATGGTCGCCTGATGGTAAATGGTTCACTCTTGAATTTATAGGCAACCGTCACGATCCTTATTCGGATGTAGGCATTGTCAGCGCACAGGGAGGGGCAATTACTAATCTGACAAATAGTGGATATATCAGTGGTGCTCCGCGTTGGGTACTCGATGGGAATGCTATTCTTTTCCAAACCGAGCGCTATGGTATGCGTGCGCACGCTTCCTGGGGATCGCAGCAAGATGTGATGTTGGTGTTTCTCAATCAGGATGCTTATGATCGTTACCGTTTGAGTAAGGAAGATTTCGAATTACTCAAGGAATTTGAAAAGGAACAGAAGAAGGCAAAGGAGAAAGACGATGAGAAGACGAAAGACGCAAAGAAGTCTAAAGCGGAAAAAGCAGATAAAGGAAATGTTAACAAGGGAAAGGCCGATAAAAGCAAGGCCGACAAGGAAAAGAGCAAAGTAGATAGCAGCAAAGACAGTAATCAGGATGAGTCTGCTGATGATAAGGCAGATCAGAAAGAGCTACTTGTCGAGCTGAACGGCATTGAAGACCGTATCGTACGTCTGACTCCCAATTCATCCGACTTGGGTAGTGCCATACTTTCAAAAGACGGGGAAGATCTTTACTATTTCTCTGCGTTCGAAGATGGATATGACCTTTGGAAAATGAATCTCCGTGAAAAAGATACGAAGCGTCTGCACAAACTCAATACCGGTTGGGCATCGTTGATGTTGGACAAAAAAGGAGATGTCTTTTTGTTGGGAAGCCGGATTATGCAAAAGATGGATGCTAAGTCGGATGCGTTGAAGTCCATCAGCTATCAGGCTGAAATGAAAATGGATTTGGCTGCCGAACGTGAAACGATGTTTGACCATGTGTACAAACAGCATCAAAAACGCTTCTACAATGTCAATATGCACGGGGTTGACTGGGATGCTATGACTAATGCTTATCGTAAGTTCCTGCCTCATATTGATAACAATTATGACTTTGCAGAATTATTGAGTGAGTGGTTGGGTGAGCTGAATGTTTCACATACCGGAGGACGTTATTCTCCCAAAGGAAAAGGAGATGTCACTTCTAATCTCGGACTCTTGTTCGACTGGAATTATCAGGGAAAAGGAATGCAGATTGCCGAAGTAATAGAAAAAGGTCCGTTCGATCATTCACGTACCAAAGTAAAGGCTGGTTGCATCATTGAAAAGATTAATGGAGAAGAGATAACTCTCGATAATGACATAACCTGCTTGCTGAATAATAAAGCAGGGAAGAAAACATTGATTTCAATCTACAATCCACAAAGTAAAGAGCGTTGGGAAGAAGTGGTGATGCCGGTCACCAACGGGCAACTGAATGGATTGTTATACAAACGTTGGGTAAAACAACGTGCGGCAGATGTTGAAAAATGGTCGAAAGGACGTTTGGGATATGTTCATATTCAGTCGATGGGAGATGACAGCTTCCGTACTGTATACTCGGACATTCTGGGAAAATATAACAACTGCGAAGGCATTGTGATTGATACCCGTTTCAACGGTGGTGGCCGTCTGCATGAAGATATTGAAATACTGTTCAGTGGTCAGAAATACTTCACACAGGTGGTACGCGGACGTGAAGCCTGTGATATGCCGAGTCGTCGTTGGAACAAACCTTCCATTATGCTGCAATGTGAAGCTAACTACTCGAATGCACACGGAACTCCGTGGGTATATAAACATCAAAAGATTGGCAAACTTGTCGGTATGCCTGTTCCGGGTACTATGACAAGTGTGTCTTGGGAAACTTTACAAGATCCTTCACTGGTTTTTGGTATTCCTATCGTCGGTTATCGTTTGCCTGACGGCAGTTATTTGGAAAATACCCAATTGGAACCGGATGTAAAGGTTGCCAATAATCCGGAAACAGTAGTCAAAGGAGAGGATACCCAACTAAAGGTGGCTGTGGATGAACTTTTGAAAGAGATAGATAGTCAGAAGAAGTAAATACGAGTATAATTATATCTAAAATAAAGAGTCGCTTCTTTGAAAGAATCAATCAGATTCTAACAGAGAAGCGACTTTCTTTTATAGTGATTTTCTTATATTGACCTTTTTATATGACTCCTTTCATAAGGCGTTTATTTTAAATAGATATAGGGCTTACTTCCAGACCGGCAGTAATCTATGGAGGGTTTTTCTAGTCATTATCTTCTGATTCAGGAAGCTGACGATATACCCCGTTATACAAGCGGCAATGAGTGATCCTTCTCGTACTCCCTGAATACCTTGAGTCAGCAGGAGCGAGAGAATCACGGCTAATGTAACTAAAGTAATATCAAAATAAACTTTGAACTTTCCAAATTCCTTGTTATAATGGCGGGATGCATATTTCACAAATGCTTCTGCACTCATCATGGCTACTCTTGGTTTCAGTTCAAGCACTACTCCGATAGACTGTACCATGCATCCTGTAAGTAATAAAGCAATCGACATACCATAATTAGCGGGATGCAGTTCGCTTGTCAGCATCATATTGAAATCGATGAATGCCGAAAAGATAAAAGAGAACGGTAGTTGAAGAAGAATTTCAATAAGATCCTGTCGGGTTCTATTCTTTCGGATTAACCAGAACTGTCCCAGGATAAGCACCATGTTGATGATAAATGTGCAAGTACCCAACGATAAAGGACTATTCAGGCTTAATACATAATTGATGCTCGATATGGGAGTAGTTCCCAATGTCGAGCGTATAATCAACACGATACCTGCCGCTAAAAAATAGAGTCCGATAACAAACACTAAATACCTCTTAAAAATCTCTTTCATTTCCATGTCTTTTTAACCTCTTTCTATTGATTCCTTTCTCATGTATTGAAAAGGATATGCAAAGGTCCTGTTTTTTACTCTGAAATAGATTATCTAATTCCATACAGTTTTTGTCATATCCGAAACAAATCGTATTTTTACGTCATAAAATAAAGGTGTAAATGGTAAAATCTCGTATATTTGATAATACACAACTATTGAAGGAGCATCCTGAACTTCCTCATTATAAAGAGGAGGTAGTCTGTTTCCGGAGTGAATATAAAGACAGAAGTTATCCGGCAAATGAATGTTATTTCAATCGGGAGCTTTATATGATATTCGTTCTTGAAGGCCGTTCGGAAATTCTACTGAATGGAGAGTTTATTGCGATAGAACCGAATATGTTACTTATTCATGGAGCAAATTATCTCACGGAACATCTTTATTCAAGTCGGGATATTAAATTTATCACTCTCGCCCTTTCTGAATCTATGCGGACGGACGATTCATATCTGACACAAATCACGGCAATCCTGTTGGCAACCATGAGGCGGAATAAGCAATATACGATTCAGTTGACAGAGTATGAAGCTCAAATCATCCATAAGGAGCTGGAAGTATTGATGCATCTGATGAATATTGAACATCATTTCCTTTTCCGGCGTATACAGGCAGCGTGCAATTCTCTGTTTTTGGATATAGCAGATTTTCTTTCCCGAAAGACCGTTATCAAAAAGGAGATCAGTCGTAAAGACCACGTTCTGCAAGAATTTCATGCACTCGTTACCCGTAATTTCAGGGAAGAACATTTCGTGAGCTTTTATGCGGATAAACTGGCTATTAGTGAACAGTACCTGGCACGCATTGTACGTCTTGGAACAGGTAAGACTATCAATAGCCTTATTAATGAATTGTTAGTAATGGAAGCGCGTACTTTATTGACTTCTACCAAATTTACGGTTGGCGAGATTGCTACTAAACTGGGGTTTAGTGATGCAGCCGGTTTTTGTAAGTTCTTTAAAAGAAATGCGGGACAGACTCCGTTGAATTATCGGAAAGGATTATTGATTTGAACGGAAAGGATTGCTGAACTGAATGGGGAATTACTGAACTGAATAGGGAATATAATGAATTTAAATAATAAGTTGACTGATTTGAATGAAAATGGAAGTAGGTTGATGCAACTGTCCTTAAAGACCGTATACATCAACCTACCTGAATATATAGTGAATGGATTTGATTTTAACCGATCACTGCTGTGATATCTTCTACAATCTGTTCATCCGTCAGATGATTGGCACGGAGAAACTCCTGTATATCATATCGGTCAACAAATTCTTTTTTAGCTCCAAAGTTCAGAACTTTCATGTTTGTAGCACCATAATAACGGGCAATCTTTTCACCGAAACCGCCATCCAATACACCGTCTTCCAACGTAATCACTAATTCGTGATCTGCTTTCAGTTCATCCATCAGTTCGTTGTCTACACCGGTGATGTAACGTGGATTGATGAGTGTTGCATCAATATTGGCTTTTTCTTTCAGAAGTGATGCAACCGACTGTCCCAATCCATAGAACGAACCTAAAGCAAGAATGGCTACTTTCGATCCACGATGCGTCACTTTATAGCGATTGAGAACACTATAATCAGTCTCCACCGGTTCCCCACAAGTAATTACATCTGTTGCCGGCACACGGATAGCAACCGGGTGTTCATTTTGGCGGATACTCCATTCTAGCATAGCAAGATATTCCTCTTTGCAAGTCGGTGCCAGATAAACCATATTAGGAATATTGCTGATGAGCGGAATATCGAAGAAGCAGAGGTGAGTTACATCATTCATTCCGGACAGTGTTCCCCAGAATACCAACAAAACAGCCGGGTTATTATTGATACAGAGGTCTTGCGAAAGTTGATCGTATGAACGTTGGATAAATGTACTATACACTCCGTAAACAGGTTTTCCGCCATTGGCTGCGATACCCGAAGCAAGAGCTACTGCGTGTTCTTCTGCAATACCGACATCTACAAACTGTTTGCCAGCTTCCTTGCGGCGGTCCGGAGTGAATCCGAGAACGGCAGGAGTACCCGAAGTGATTGTCACCACACGAGAATCTTCTTTCATCTTTTTCAGCAGATATTGAGCGGTTACTTCGCTGTAATCTTCTTCCTCATAACTGACTTTTGCTTCTCCGGTTTCCGGATTGAATGGAGTGCGCCAGTGATAAGTCTCTTTATCTTGTTCGGCATGTGCATAACCTTTACCTTTTAAGGTATTAATATGCACTACTATCGGATGCTGAATATCTTTCACTTTGGAGAATGCTTCAATCAACGCCTGTACATCGTTACCGTCATTTACATATATATAGTCCAGTCCCATCGCCTTGAAGAAGTTACATTCGCACTGACCGTTACTGTCACGCAATTCTTTCAGGTTCTTATATAGTCCACCGTGATTTTCGGCAATAGACATCTGATTGTCATTGACAATAATAATCATGTTTGTACCAAGCTCCGCCATATAGTCCAATCCTTCAAATGCTTCGCCGCCACTTAAGGAACCGTCGCCTATCACAGCTATGATATTCTCATTGCCACCGATCAGGTCGCGTCCTTTTGCCAATCCGCTAGCCAGGCTGACGGAAGTGGAAGTATGACCGATAACAAAAAAATCATGCTTACTTTCTTGTGGTTCGGAATAACCGGATACGTTGTCATACTCTGCCGGATAGAGAAAAGCATCTTTCCGTCCGGTCAGCATCTTATGTACATAACTCTGATGCGATACATCAAAAACAATCTTGTCTTCTGGTGAGTTGAATACATAATGTAAAGCGATAGTCGCTTCCACCATTCCGAAATTAGGGCCGAAATGCCCGCCGTGTTCACTCAACTTTTGCAGGAGTGATGCACGGATTTCATTACTTAAATCATTGAGTTCTTTAAACGATAACTTCTTTACGTCTGCAGGAGAGTAAATATTTTCTAAATACATATCAATTTGTTTTTTACGTTTATACCTATTATCTTTATCACACTGCAAAGATACTGCTGATTTTAGATTCGGTTTGTATATAGATTACGGATTATTTTACCTATATTACCGACCTTGGAAAATAGGACTGACGATAAACATAAAAATAGTAGATAATATATATTGGAGGACAACATATATGAATAGTGATTATAAAGTGGGCGATTTAATTTATGATGCAAATATTTATGATGCGATGAATACTAATCTAGATGATTGGTACTTTTATAAGCGATGGCTGCCGGAAAACAAGGATGCCCGGATACTTGAACTTTGTTGTGGTACGGGCAGGCTCACTCTGCCCATTGCAAAGGAAGGATATGATATTACTGGGATTGATTATACCCCTTCAATGCTTGCCCAGGCAAAAATTAAAGCTTCCGAAGCAGGATTAGAAATAAGTTTTATCGAGGCAGATATCAGAACTTTGAATTTGCCGGAAAAATACGACTTTATCTTTATTCCGTTTAATTCAATTCATCATTTATATAAGAATGAAGATTTATTTAAGGTATTTAATGTCGTTAAGAATCACCTCAAAGACGGTGGCTTATTTCTGTTTGATTGTTTTAATCCGAATATCCAATATATAGTTGAAGGTGGAAAAGAGCAGAAAGAAATTGCTGCATATACAACCGATGACGGTAGAGAAGTATTGATAAAGCAGACTATGCGATATGAAAATAAAACTCAGATTAACCGTATCGAATGGCATTATTTTATCAATGGCAAGTTCAACTCTATTCAAAATCTGGATATGAGAATGTTCTTCCCTCAAGAGTTAGATTCATATTTGGAATGGAATGGTTTTCATATTAATCATAAGTATGGCGGATTTGAAGAAGAGGCATTTGACGATAATTCGGCAAAACAGATATTTATTTGTCAATGTGATTTAGTGTATTGAGATTTTATTAATAAATAAGTGAAAATGTAATTTGTCGGCAATCAGTATGGTAGCGTGGTTGCCTAAAGGCCTTTTGGGGCTGTCTTTATCCTTTTGAACTGGAAGTACTCATCAGAATTCTTTTTCAGTTTCGACTTTTCTCATTTTGTTTAATGATTCTTTAGTTACTTCTCGTAATAAATTTGGCGTTCGCTAAAGTAGGAAGTCTGACTTTGGCTTCCTTGGTTTTGATACTTACTTCATTTCCTTAAATAGGTTAGAATAGATATTATAGCAGATTGATAAAAAATAGAATCTGTAATTCGGGTAATAATGTCAGTAATTCATCTACATACAGTCTCTTTATTTCACCCTATTTTTGCAACGTAGAAAATAGATAATCAATTCTTTAATTATTAAAACACAAGAGATATGAAACGGATTTTATTATTAACAACTGTATTTATGATGATGCTTGGAACTAGTTTTTCTTCTGCACAGACAGATGCAGATAACTTTTATAAAAGTGATTTGGTAAGTGTGGAGAAAGTTTCTTTTTCCAACCAGTATAAAATGAAGGTAGCCGGAAATTTGTTTCTGCCTAAGAATATGAAAGAAGGGGACAAATACCCTGCAATCATTGTCGGACATCCAATGGGAGCTGTCAAGGAACAGAGCGCGAATCTTTACGCAACGAAAATGGCCGAACGGGGTTTTGTAACACTCTCCATAGACCTGTCTTTTTGGGGTGAGAGTGAAGGCGAACCGCGTAATGCTGTTCTGCCGGAAGTTTATGCGGAAGACTTTAGTGCCGCAGTTGATTTTTTAGGTACCCGTCCATTTGTTGACCGGAATCTGATTGGAGTAATCGGTATTTGCGGTAGTGGAAGTTTTGCTATCAGTGCAGCGAAAATAGACCCTCGCCTTAAAGCCATTGCGACAATCAGTATGTACAATATGGGTACGGCTAGCCGTAACGGGTTAAAACACTCATTGACATTGGAACAGAGAAAGCAAATAATGGCTGAAGCGGCAGAACAGCGTTATGCTGAATTTTTAGGTGGAGAAACTCAATATACAGGTGGCACCGTACATCAACTGACAGAAAAGTCCAGTCCGATTGAACGGGAGTTCTATGAGTTCTACCGTACACAAAGAGGAGAATTTACCCCCGACGGAGCAACTCCTATGACCACCACTCATCCTACACTTTCAAGCAATGTGAAATTTATGAATTTCTATCCTTTCGAAGATATTGAGACTATTTCACCCCGCCCTATGTTTTTCATCACCGGTGAAAATGCCCACTCACGTGAATTTAGTGAAGACGCTTACCGATTGGCCGCCGAACCTAAAGAACTGTATATAGTACCCGGCGCCGGACACGTAGACCTTTACGACCGTGTAAGCCTTATACCATTTGACAAGCTGGAATCTTTCTTCAAGGAGTATCTGAAGAAATAGTGATAACAGGAAGTGTAAATGTAACTTTTGAAATAACAGATTAAAGAATAAACTAATGGAACAAATAAGAAATAAAGAATATGGAGGCGAACGTCCTCTGTTCGCGACCCACGACCTTCAACTGGAAGATGTAACAATTCACGCCGGTGAATCTGCGTTGAAAGAATGTAGTAATATTATAGCAATCAACTGTCGCTTTGAAGGAAAATATCCTTTTTGGCATACCAACGGATTCATTGTGAAAAACTGTCTCTTTACAGAGGGAGCCCGTGCTGCTCTATGGTACTCTCAAAGTCTGCAAATGGCAGATACCTTGGTAGAAGCACCGAAGATGTTCCGTGAAATGGACGGAATAAAACTCGAAAACGTACAGTTGCCTAATGCTTTGGAAACGTTTTGGTATTGTCGTAATATAGATCTGAAGAACGTACAGATTGATAAAGCGGATTACCTTTTTATACACAGTGAGAATATTAAGATACAAAACTATGCCCAAAACGGGAACTATTCGTTCCAATATTGCAAGAATGTAGAAATCCGTAATGCAGTTATCAACTCCAAAGATGCTTTCTGGAATACGGAAAATGTGACAGTCTATGATTCCGAGCTGAACGGAGAATATCTGGGATGGCATTCTAAAAACTTACGTTTGGTAAATTGCAAGATTTCGGGGACTCAACCGCTTTGCTACGCACATGATCTGGTGATGGAAAATTGTACGATGGCGGAAGATGCTGACCTTGCTTTTGAAAACAGTAGTGTGAAGGCAACGATTAAAAGTCCCGTTCATAGCGTAAAAAATCCTCGTACGGGAAGTATTGTTGCCGAAAGTTTCGGAGCAATCATTTTGGACGAAAACCTTAAAGTGCCGGGAAATTGCGAATTGAAACTTTGGGACGATCTAACCTGTTTTAATTGAAATATGAAGTATAATTTCGATGAAATTATTCCACGCAGAGGAACGAATTCTTATAAATGGGATTCGGCTGAAGATGCGGATGTATTGCCGATGTGGGTAGCTGATATGGATTTCCGTACGGCTCCCCCTGTCGTGGAGGCATTGAAGAAACGGGTGGAACATGGGATTTTCGGTTATGTACGTGTACCTGATGCATACTACGAGGCTGTTGTAAATTGGTTTGCTCGACGGTATGCCTGGCGGATGGAAAAAGAGTGGATTATTTACACCACCGGTGTTGTGCCGGCAATATCTGCTGTTATTAAAGCATTGACACTGCCCGGAGATAAAGTAATGGTGCAGACACCTGTATATAACTGTTTTTTCTCCTCTATCCGTAATAACGGATGCGAGATGATTGCCAATCCTTTGGTATATAGAAACAGGGGCTATCAGATTGACTTAGATGATTTGGAGCGGAAAACTTTAGACCCGAAGGTCAAACTTCTGTTGTTATGCAATCCGCACAATCCTGCCGGAAGAGTGTGGAGCAAGCAAGAATTAAGGCGGATAGGTGAGATTTGTCTTCGAAATAATGTGTTTGTGGTTGCGGATGAAATTCATTGTGAATTGGTATTTCTGGGGCATGAATATACTCCTTTTGCTTCTATATCAGAAGAATTCCTACTGAACTCGGTCACTTTTGTTTCGCCTAGCAAAGCCTTTAATTTGGCAGGACTTCAGATAGCCAATATCATTTCTGCAGATGCCGATGTGCGGGTGCGGATAAATAAAGCGATTAATATGAATGAAGTCTGTGATGTGAATCCTTTTGGAGTGGAGGCGTTGATAGCTGCTTATAATGAGGGTGAAGAATGGCTGGAAGAACTTAAAATCTATTTGTTTGCGAATTACATCTATTTAAAAGGTTATTTCGAGACCTATCTTCCGGAATTTCCTGTAATGATGTTGGAAGGTACGTATTTAGTTTGGGTAGATTGTTCGGTTCTGCATCAGGCGTCAGAGGAAATAGTCAAAGACTTGTTGAAGAAAGAAAAACTTTGGGTGAACGAAGGCAGCTTGTATGGAGAGGCTGGTGAAGGATTTATCCGTATCAATATTGCCTGTCCGCGACAGCGGTTGATAGATGGATTAAACAGATTGAAGCGGGCTTTGAAATAATAAAATAATTGTCAGTTTATTGAGAAATCCCCCTTCTCACTCCCCGTAAATACGAATGAAAAGAAGTAATATGGAAAGTCTGAATTGTTCGAAAGGGAATACGGTAGGTATTGTTGTTGCCTATTTTCTCATTTATGTAGTCTGGGGCTCCACCTATTTTTTTATCGGTGTGGCCTTGAAAGACTTTTCGCCTTTCCTTCTCGGAGCACTCCGGTTTACGGCTGCCGGGATTATACTTCTGGGAATCTGTTATTTGCGGGGAGAACAAATTATAAAGAAAAGCTTGGTAAAACGTTCCGCCGTTAGTGGCATTGTATTGTTGTTTGTAGATATGGCTGTCGTTATGTTGGCGCAACGTTATCTGACCAGTAGCCTTGTAGCCATTATCGCTTCTTCCACGGCTCTTTGGATTTTGCTGTTGGATGTCCCGATGTGGCGTACTAATTTCCGTAATCCACTTACTATAATGGGAGGTTTGATTGGTTTCGGAGGGGTAGTGATGCTTTATGCAGAGCAACTCAATGTCAGATGGTTACATTCGTATAGTGAGCGTGGTATTCTGCTCCTTATTTTCGGGTGCATATCCTGGGCTTTGGGAACGCTATATGCCAAATATCGTTCTTCTCGTGAAGAAAAAGTGAATGCTTTTGCCGGTTCTGCCTGGCAGATGCTTTTTGCCAGTGGAATGTTTTGGCTTTGTGCTGTTATCAATGGAGATGTCCGGGAGGCCGATTTGCGTGAAGTCTCGGTTACAAGCTGGCTCTCCCTGCTTTATTTAGTCTCTTTCGGTTCTTTACTGGCATATTCGGCATACGTTTGGCTGTTGAAAGTGCGTCCGGCTGCGGAGGTAGGGACACATGCTTATGTCAATCCTTTTATTGCTGTTCTTTTAGGAGTCTTTTTAGGAAACGAACAGGTTACTTTTATTCAGGTTTCCGGTTTGCTGGTTATTCTGTTGGGAGTGATGTTGATAAGTCGGAAGCGTAAAGCGCAATAAATAGAAAACGATGTACATCTTATATCATTTCGATAATATAATTCCTTATATTTGTATCAGGATGAATAAACCAATAATTTGAGAAATGAAAACAGAAAAAGAAAAAATGTTGGCGGGAGAAGTTTATGATTGTGCTGATAATGAGTTACTGACCAGATGGCATAAAGCAAAGCAGCTTCAACAGGAGTATAATAATACTCTCACTACTGATGCAGGTAAAATTTCTGATTTATTAGATGAATTAATCGGTTCAAGGGGGGATAATGTCTGGATTAGTGCTCCTTTCTTTGTGGACTATGGTGAGAATATTTATATCGGGAAGAATGTAGAGATTAATATGAATTGCGTTTTTCTTGATTGTAACAAGATTGTTATCGGTGATAATTCGGGGATTGGGCCGGGAGTACATATTTATACTGTTTTTCATTCTACAAAGGCATTGGAAAGAACCTCTGAAAACAGTACTTTTTGGAAGTCACAGACAGCTCCGGTGATTATTGGCAATAATGTGTGGATTGGTGGAGGATGCATCATTCTTCCGGGAGTAACTATTGGCGATAATACAACTATTGGGGCAGGGAGCGTTGTCACAAAGTCTATTCCGGCCAATGTGCTGGCGGTTGGCAATCCGTGTAGAATCCTTAAACAGATAGAGGATTGACGCTTCTTTAATATTCGTATTATCTCGTCAGTAAAAAAGTCACTTGTAATGCTATGTTAAGCACTTCCCGTTCATAACGTAAAAAATACCAGAACGGGGAGTATTAGGGAGAAATGTGTTGATCTAATAATGACGCTATCTGTATTTAAAATGTCAGGTTTGCGTGCGGAATTTATTAGGAGTCATCCCGACAATTCGTTTAAACATTCGGCTAAGATGTTGTGGATACTGGAATCCGATTTCGTAGGCAATCTGACTCGTTGTTTTATCTGAAGACAAGAGTTGTTCTTTTGCCAGTTCAATCATTTTATCCTGAATATATTCGGAGACGGTTTTACCAGTTTGCTTACGAATCATATCGCCAAAGTAGTTGGGAGAAAGAAATACTTTGTCGGCAAAGTATTTGACCGATGGCAATCCTAAATGTTGCGGAGCATCTCCTTCAAAATATTCATTGAGCAGATGTTCGAAGCGGACGATAATATCATTGTTAACTTTGTTTCGGGTTTCAAACTGCCGTTCGTAAAAGCGCATACAGTAATCAAGCAGCAATCTGATATTGGTACAGATGAGGCGGCGACTGTGTCTGTCGATAGCATGGTTTAGTTCGATTACTATTTTTTGCAGGCAATCCATTACTATCTGTCGCTCTTCTTCAGAAAGATGGAGTGCTTCATTGGTTTCGTAAGAGAAGAATGAGTAGTTTTTTATTTCTTGTCCGAGGCTGGTGCCTCGTATGAGGTCGGGATGGAATAGGAGGCCGTGCGCATTGGGCTGAATGTTTTGGATTAATTCCAAATCAGTAATTTGCCCGGGGCCAAAACAGACAATGGTTCCGTCTTGATAGTCATAATATTGACGACCGTATTTAATATCACCGCATTTTACATTCTTCAAGAATAGCGCATACACTTCATAGCGAAACCATGCGCGTGTAGGCCATGTGGTGGACTTGGTGAGATCGATGATGCTGACCAACGGATGTTTGGTTTCAAGTCCGAATATTTCGTTATAACGATTCACGTTATCTATTACAATCATTTCGTCTTTATAATTCTCTTCCATAGCGTTGTCTGCTTTTAGTAGGTTACAAATATAATTCTTTTATCCATAAAATTAGTTCTCCATCTTCAAAATCCATGATTGGGGTATAAATATCCGTAAATCGTCTACATTCGGGGTGGATGATTCCCAGTAACTTTGTTATCGGTAATTTAATACTGAAATTCGAACTATCATAAGTTATCAAGATGAAAAAGTTACTGATTGCTTTTCTATTGTTTGCTGCCGCTATTTCGGCCAGCATCATTAAACCGGTTGAGCGGCTTGCCACCGAAAATAATAAAGTACGGTTGTCTCGCATAACAGTCGATTCGGCACGACTGGAAGAATATAATGCTTATCTGAAGGAAGAAATCGAAGCCTCAATGCGATTAGAACCAGGTGTGCTGGTACTCTATGCCGTAGCGGAGAAAGAACGTCCCCACCATGTGACAATTCTTGAAATTTATGTTGATGAAGCAGCTTATAAAAGCCATATTGCTACGCCTCATTTTCAGAAATATAAAAAAGAAACGCTTGATATGGTGCAGTCGCTCGAACTGGTAGATACCACTCCACTCATTCCCGGGCTGAAGATTAAGTAAATTGAATCAGTAATATTGGTTTCTATATCCGTAATTTGTATCATAAAGAGTTGGAACAGAATAGCTAACTTTGCATTATCAGAGAGTTCATAAATAATAAACCATACGTAGTTATATGAGAAAATTGTTTTTTATTATTGTAACAGCCATCGGAATGATGCAAATCCCGATGCAATCTATAAATGCACAGAATATGAAAAAAGAAGAAGTACCTCAAAACATCAGCGCATTTCCGGTAGGAAAAGCGAATACAGGATTCGAACAATATTTCACGGGTAGATCTTGGCTGGCACCGCTGACTGGTAACAAAGACTTGAATGTACCCATGTCCAACGTTACTTTTGAGCCTGGCTGCCGGAATAATTGGCACAGCCATACGGGTGGACAACTCCTGATTGCCGTCGGCGGTGTGGGATATTATCAGGAACGTGGTAAAGCGGCGCGCCGTTTACTTCCCGGTGATGTGGTTGAAATTGCTCCGAACATCGAACATTGGCATGGCGCCGCTCCCGATAGTTGGTTCTCACATCTGGCTATCGGATGCAATCCGCAGACCAACCAGAATACATGGTTGGAACGAGTGGATGACCAACAGTATGCCGAAGCAACGAAAGGTAACGTAGCAATCGGACTGCAAGCTACCGATCCTGAATTGGACGATATATTTAGTAATTTTACAAAAGAAGTGCAAGAATACGGTGCACTGGACATTAAAACCCGTCTTATGGTAACATTGGCATCCAATATTGCTTCACAAGCGCAGGCCGAATACCGCATCACACTCGAAAGCGCACTTAATGAAGGCATTGCTCCGATAGAAATAAAAGAAATCCTTTACCAGTCAGTAGCCTATGCGGGCATGGCTAAGGTCAGAGATTTTATCGGTATCACCAATGATATATTGCTCGCCCGTGGCGTGCGTCTTCCTTTGGAAGGACAATCGGTTGTATCATCCGAAACACGTTTCAATAAGGGACTGGAATTGCAGAAATCCATATTTGGTGAACGGATAGAACAGATGCATAAGAACGCTCCCGACAATCAGAAGCACATCCAACGTTACCTCTCCGCCAACTGTTTCGGCGACTATCAGACACGTAGCGGACTGAATGTAAAGACCCGCGAACTGATTACATTCTCGATACTTGTTTCTTTAGGCGGCTGTGAATCGCAGGTAAAAAGTCACATACAGGGAAATGCCAACGTAGGGAATAATAAAGATACGTTGCTGGCAGTCGTAACGCAACTCTTGCCATTTATTGGTTATCCGCGCACACTCAATGCCATAGCCTGTCTGAACGAAGTGATTCCGGAAAAGTAATAAAGACATTGATGCATCCCCAAAGATAACGATTAAAATCTATCCGGGACTTGACAAACGCTTTTTAATGTTATATATTTGTAGTCCGGGAAAGTATGAAACGAATGAATACTGAATGAAAAAACAGACGGAATATGGATATGAAATGGATGGAAAATAGTATAATATTACAACGAACTTAGCTCATTCCCTTAGCTTATACTAGGGGATAAGGCAACAGATATAGCCCAAAGGCTGCGAACTTTACAGAGTTCGCAGCCTTTTTTGTAACCTATTATTGAATATATTTTTGCAAATTCAGGTTTTAAAGTTTATAATAAACAGGGGGGACGTTTATAATAAACGGTCACAGTATTTATTAATAACGCTCTTTATGTTTATGTGGTAGGTTGTTATCTTTTTTGTATAACCTTTCTCTAAAGGATAGAAACTTGTGTGGTTGTGATAATAATAATTGATATATTGACTGGGTAATTTAATTTTATAAAATATAGTTTCTCCACTATTCTTGTTATTGTTACTCTATGTTATCTATCAGCTTTGTTTTGAAATGCACTTTGAATACCTGTTTTTATCTGTCGGAAACTTTGCAGGACGAGATAATAAAACCTCATATTTGATGATCGATTCACTGCAAGATTTGTTATCTTTGCAAAGGTTTCATTTATAAAGAGAAGAAGTTATGGATATCATGGACCGTTTGAAAGGGCCTCGGCGCAATCTGCCTATCGGGATACAAAGTTTTGAGAGACTTCGTCGCGACGGCTATTTGTATGTTGACAAAACAGCATTTGTCTACGAACTTGCCTCAACGGGCAATCCGTATTTCCTTAGCCGTCCGCGTCGTTTTGGCAAAAGTCTGCTGCTTTCTACGCTGGAAGCGTATTTCTGTGGAAAGAAAGAGCTTTTTGAAGGACTTGCCATTGAACAGCTCGAAACAGAATGGAACGAACACGCTGTATTGCATCTTGACCTTAATGCCGAGGATTACTCTGAAATAGAAGGATTGAGAAACGGACTCGAATTGCAACTTCGTAGTTGGGAAAAAGTCTATGGAACCAGTGAGGAAGGTTTGAGTTATTCCGGTCGTTTCATGCAAGTTATCAAAGAGGCTTATCGACAAACAGGTCGTGGCGTAGTTGTTCTTATTGACGAGTACGACAAACCGCTGCTTCGCTCCATGCATAATCCGGAATTACAAGATAAGTTCCGCGAAATGCTCACCGCTTTTTATACTGTACTGAAATCAGCAGACCCCTGGTTGCGCTTCGTCTTTATCACCGGAGTGACCAAATTTGCTCAAATGGGTATATTCAGCACTCTCAACCAACTGATCGATATCAGCTTCGACCCGCAATACAATGCCCTTTGTGGTATGACCCGCCCGGAAATTGAAGCCAATTTCGTCCCGGAACTGGAACGGTTGGCAGAAAGGAACGGTTTGACAAAAGAAGACTGTATGGCATACCTTACTCGTATGTATGACGGATATCATTTCAACTATGTCCGTAAGGAAGGTATGTACAACCCGTTCAGCATACTGAATGTGCTTAGGAGCGGGATGTTTGAGAATTACTGGTTTGCCAGCGGAACACCTACTTTCCTAGCCGAAATGCTGAAGAAGACCCATTATGATTTGCGTGAACTGGACGGATTGGAAGTAACTGCCGCCTCTCTTACCGACGACCGTGCTGACGTAAACAACCCTGTGCCGATGATTTATCAAAGCGGCTATCTGACCATTAAAGGATATGATACAGAACTGCGTCTCTACAAGCTGGGTTACCCCAATGATGAGGTGAAGTATGGCTTTCTTAATTTTATCACTCCGTTTTATACCTCGTTGGATGAATCGAAAGCCCCCTTCTATATCGGACAGTTTGTAAAAGAACTAAGGGCAGGAGATGTTGAGGCTTTCCTCACCCGTCTTCGTGCGTTTTTTGCCGATTTCCCCTACGAACTGAATGATAAGACAGAGCGTCACTATCAAGTGGTATTCTATCTTGTTTTTAAACTACTGGGGCAGTTTATTAACGCCGAAGTGCAAAGTGCCCTGGGACGTGCTGACGCTGTGGTGAAAACAGCAAATGCTGTTTATGTCTTCGAATTTAAGCTAAACGGTACCGCAGAAGAAGCATTGGCGCAGATTGATAATCGCGGCTATCTCATACCTTATACTACTAATGGTTGCCATATAGTGAAAATAGGTGCAGAGTTCAGTAAGGAAGAACGTAATTTAAGTCGATGGTTAGTAGAGGAAGAAGGATAGTAGGGAATTGATAATAAAAGTATAGTATATAATTTCAAACCCAAAAAGTAACGCCCAAACGGTAAAACAGCATCCGTTTGAGCGTTTTTTTTAGAAATCTTTTTGGAAGGACGAGGAAGGAAACGATAGCTTATATCTTCCATTACTCCGTTCCCTATGCGATATAGACGTTGATTTTAATGTTTCCTTTGACAACTCCCGGTCGATGTTCTATTTTTCATATTTTAGATTGCTCGAAAACACAATAGATGTTAATTGGCTACCAGGCTTGCGAACTAATTTTTAATATGATATGTTGTTTAAAGTGAATAACGAATTAAAAAATGAACTAGAAAGTTAGATATGGACAAATAAAGCATTTCTAATGATTTAGCAGATAAAACATTACATTATAAAACTTATGATTATGAGAAAATCGATTATTTTATTAGCCTTGATATTGGGTGGACTTACAGCAAATGCCCAATCAGTTGTAGAAGGTACAAAAGTAACAGACAATTGGTCTGTGGAAGTCAATGCCGGTGCAATCACTCCCCTTACTCACAGTGCTTTCTTTAAAAGTATGCGTCCTGCTTTTGGAGTGGGAGTTTCCAAGCAATTAACTCCTATCTTCGGTTTGGGATTCCAAGGAATGGGATACATTAATACTACTCCGAGTAAAACATCTTTCGATGCTTCCGACGTCAGCGTATTGGGTAAAGTCAACCTGATGAACCTGTTTGCTGGTTACAAAGGCGAACCCCGCTTGTTTGAAGTGGAAGCCGTTGCAGGAATGGGCTGGTTACATTATTATGTGAATGGTGATGGAGATCAGAACACTTGGTCTACCCGTTTGGGATTGAATTTCAACTTCAACTTGGGCGAAAGCAAAGCATGGACATTGGGTATCAAACCTGCCATTGTGTATGATATGCAAGGCACTTACCCCGAAACAAAGAGCCGTTTCAATGCCAATAACGCAGGTTTCGAATTGACAGCCGGATTGACATATCACTTTAAGACAAGTAACGGAACACATCATTTTGCAAAAGTGAGAGTGTACAACCAAGCTGAAATTGACGGATTGAACTCTTCCATCAATGCGCTTCGTTCGGAAGTGAACAACAAAGACGGTCAGATCAGCAACGCCAACCAGCGCATCAACGGACTGCAAGAAGAACTTGAAGCCTGCCGTACAAAGGTTGTTCCAGTAGAGACAGTAGTGAAAACTGCCCGTGTACCCGAATCTATCATTACTTTCAGACAAGGTAAATCATCCGTTGATGCTTCGCAACTTCCTAATGTGGAACGTGTAGCTTCATATATGAAGAAATATCCTGATTCAAAAGTAGTTATTAAAGGATACGCTTCTCCGGAAGGTAGTGTGGAGGTCAACGCAAGAATCGCTGCTGCACGTGCAGAGGCTGTAAAAACTATCCTTGTTAATAAATACAAGATTAATGCATCCCGCATCACTGCTGAAGGTCAGGGAGTAGGTGACATGTTTACCGAACCGGATTGGAACCGTGTAAGTATATGTACGATTGAAGATTAAACAGATAGATTACATAAATAGAATAAAGAAGGCTGCCCAAAAGGCAGCCTTTGTTGTATGTACTGGTTTTATAGATAAGCGGCTTATTTTTGAATATCCTGAAAGATTAGTAAACAGATTTCTTTGTACATTACATAAAATAGCTATTTTTGCAAGTATTGTTCATGCGCGTTCTGTGTTGAGTGTGCAAATATCAACCATTAAAAACTGTATTATGAAGAGAGTATTCGTTTTTCAAGATTTTAAATCGCAGAAATTCTGGAGTATAGAGGTAGTCGGAACAGATGTTACTGTAAATTATGGTAAGCTGGGGACTGACGGACAAACACAAGTGAAAAACTACGCAACTACTGAAGACGCTGAAAAGGCTGCCAACAAACTGATTGCAGAGAAGACAAAGAAAGGTTATGTGGAAACTGCCGAAGAAACTGCACGTGGAATGAAAGTGGAAGCTAAGAAATATACATTGAGTTATGATGAGTATGAAAACGATGTGAAGCTTTTGGATAAGATATTGAAAGACAAGCATCTCTCTGAATATAAGCAAATAACGATTGGCTGTTGGGATTATGAAGGTGATGACTGTTCGGCTTTGTTACAAGGCCTCATTGAAAATAAGGACAAGTTTGCGCAGATAGAAGGCCTGTTTTGGGGTGATATTGAACAGGAAGAACAGGAGATCTCATGGATTGAACAAGCCGATCTTAGTCCGCTGCTCGATAGTATGCCTAAATTGAAGGATCTGAAAATAAAAGGAACAAACAACCTGCGCTTGGGAAGAACTTCACGTCCGGAGTTGCGGTCGCTGGAAATAATTAGTGGTGGTCTGCCTACTGAAGTGGTAGAGGACATTCTTGCTTCTGATTTTCCCAATCTGGAAAAACTGATTCTATATGTTGGTGTGGAAGATTACGGATTTGAAGGTGACATTGAGATCTTCCGTCCGCTTTTCTCCAAAGAGCGTTTCCCGAAGCTGACTTATCTGGGGCTTGTTAACTCTGAAGAACAGGATAGTATTGTAGAAATGTTCCTGGAATCGGATATTCTTCCTCAACTTGAAACTATGGATATTTCGGCCGGTACTCTGAAAGATGAAGGTGCACAGTTGTTACTGGATAATATGGATAAAATCGCTCACTTGAAGTTTATCAATATGCGCTATAATTATTTGAGCAAGGACATGAAGAAACAGTTGCAGAACCTTCCTATGAAAATAGACATTGCCGAAACCGAAGAGGCGGATGAATATGATGGTGAATTGTGGTATTACCCGATGATTACAGAATAGGAGATGCAGATAATCGTTGTCAGCAACTCTTTATCCAAACGTATAGAATACTTTGTTGAAGCAGGTAAGCACTTGCAGACAGAAGTTTGTTTTATGACTTATGAGGAACTTTTTAGCTGCTTGCCGCTATTGCGGCAGGCAGTTATCAAACTGGAACCCTGTGTAAGTGATGAAACTGATTTCCTGAAATATGCACTGTTGAATCAGGCATATAAGGAGACATTGCAACGTTTGAGTGAGATGAGCCTGCCTGATGATGTGTGCTTTTTAAATACTCCTGATGCTTTGTTGCGTGCTCTTGATAAAAAGGAAACAAAAGAAGTCTTGATGGACAAAGGGCTGAAAGTGACTCCGATGTTACCGTCTCCACACTCTTTCGATGAGTTACGGCAGCTTCTTGCCGATTGTGGTAGAGGATGCTTTTTAAAACCCCGTTATGGTTCGGGTGCGGGAGGCATTATGGCGATTCGTTATCAGCCCAACCGGAATAAGTGGATAGTCTATACTACGCTGCGGCAAGTGGACGGAGTGATTCATAATACCAAACGAATCAATCGTTTGAGCGTGGAAAAAGAGATCATCCCGTTGGCAGAAGCTGTGATACAAACAGAAACGATCCTCGAAGAATGGATTCCTAAAGCACAATTGCAAGGAGAAAATTACGACCTTCGGGTAGTGTGCCGGGAGTCTGAAATAGATTATATCGTTGTGAGATGCAGTAAAGGAAGCATAACGAATTTACACCTGAACAACAAGGCGCATTGGTGGAATGAATTGTCTCTATCCGAAGAGGTACGACAACAAATCTATTTTCAATGTCAGGAAGCTGTGCAATCCTTGGATTTGCGTTATGCAGGAGTAGATGTATTGATAGAAAGAGGGACGGATATTCCTTATATAATAGAAGTCAACGGACAAGGAGACCATGTTTATCAGGATATGTTTGTTCATAATTCTATTTATACTCAACAAATAAAAAACATAAAAAAGAAATATAACCATGCAAATAGATGAACTGCCGGCTGGCGAACAGACCCGTCATCCGGATCTGGATATGAATCAGGTGGTGGGTACTCATGATATATTGATGCTTTGCTTTGACACCTTGCGGTATGATGTCAGCAAAGAGGAAGAAGCGGCCGGAAGAACGCCTGTACTGAACAGCCATGGAGGAGAATGGGAGAAAAGACATGCTCCGGGAAATTTCACTTACCCGTCTCATTTTGCCATCTTTGCCGGATTTCTGCCTTCTCCGGCAGAACCTCATTCGTTGCGTAGCCGTAACTGGTTGTTTTTCCCCGTGCAAGCGGGTACAGGACGTATTCCGCCCAAAGGAAGTTATCCATTTACAGAAGCGACTTTTGTGCAGAGTCTTGCCCATACAGGCTATGAAACGATTTGTATAGGTGGCGTAAACTTCTTTAGCAAGCGTAATGAGCTGGGGCGTGTATTCCCCGGTTACTTTACTAAAAGTTATTGGCTGCCTACCTTTGGATGCACAGCACCCGATAGTACTGAAAAACAGATTGATTTTGCATTGAAAAAACTAGAAAATTATCCGGACGACAAACGGATCTTTATGTATATCAATTTTTCTGCTATCCATTATCCGAACTGTCATTATGTGGAGGGTAAAATGAAAGATGATAAAGAATCACATGCGGCTGCCCTGCAATATATTGACAGTCAGTTACCTCGTTTGTTTCAGGCTTTTCAGAAACGGAGCAATACGCTGGTGATTGCTCTTTCCGATCATGGCACTTGTTATGGTGAAGATGGGTATGAATACCATTGCATATCTCACGAAACGGTTTATACAGTCCCTTACAAACACTTTATTTTAACGAAACAATGAATCAACCGCTACCACGATATGTAGACTATATGTATAGCTATCCACATAAAACTGCCTATCGTCCTTTTCCATCTCCGGTTTCGCTGCTTCCTTATCTGGAACAGGTGGAAGGGCAGAAGGCATCACTCTATTTTCATATTCCTTTTTGTAGTCATAAATGTGGATATTGTAACCTGTTTTCTCTACAAACCAATCGTGCGGATTATATCGCAACTTATTTGGAAACCCTTCATAAGCAGGCACAACAATTGTCACCTCTCACCACCGGACTGATATTTGACAGTTTCGCCATTGGAGGAGGTACACCGTTGTTTCTCACCGTTTCCCAACTGGAATACTTATTGGAGACGGCTGCCCTGTTCGGAGTGCATCCCTCACATGCTTTTACTTCCATAGAAACCTCACCGGAGTATGCTGATCCTGCTCGTTTGACATGGTTGAAACAGGCAGGAGTGGCTCGTATAAGTATCGGTATACAAAGTTTTCTCAACGAAGAGTTAACTGCTTTGAAAAGACGTCCCCGGCAAGACATGATCAATCAGGCGTTGGAAACTATCCGGAAGATGGAATTTCCTTTTTTTAATATCGACTTGATTTACGGAATCAAAGGACAAACAGTGGATAGTTTTCTCTATTCTTTGGAGCAGGCTCTTCTGTTTCAGCCTAACGAACTCTTTATCTATCCGTTATATGTGCGACAGGGAACAGCTATCACGGAGCGGGAATCTGATGATGTCTGTTTCCGGATGTATTGTGCCGCCCGTGATCTGTTGAAAGACAGAGGCTTTCTACAAACTTCGATGCGGCGTTTTATTCATCATCCGTCTACTGATGCGGAAATTTCCTGTGGAGATGAAGTGATGCTTTCGTGTGGTTCCGGCGGACGTAGTTACTTGGGTAATTTGCATTATGCCACCCGGTATACTGTTTGTCAGCGCTATATTGCCGAAGAGATAGATGACTATATGGGCACTACTGATTTTACAGTAGCTCGCAATGGATTTATTCTCTCTCAAGAAGAACGGAGGCAACGTTTCATCATTAAAAATCTGATGTATTATATGGGGCTTGATAAAGCCGAATATGAGCGTCGTTTTGGCGAATCACCGGATGATATTCCATTATTCCGGCAACTGGCAGAACGGCAATGGATAGAAAGTACAGATGACCGCATTTGTCTTACTTCCGAAGGAATAGGATATTCTGATTATATTGGTCAGTTGTTCATTACTCCTGAAATAAGAGGGCTGATGGAAACTTATTCTTATTGAACGAAATGGAAATGAAAAACGAGGGGGATTTACTTTCCATCAAGCGTATCTATTATCGCGGTAAATTGAATAGCTGCAATTATACCTGCTCTTATTGTCCTTTCGGCAAAAAGTCACATCTGACAGCTACTACGCAGGATGAACAGGCGTGGAACCGTTTTATTACGGCTATTGAACAATGGCAGGGAGGACCGTTGCAGTTATTTATTATTCCTTACGGTGAAGCATTGATACATCGTTATTATCGGAAAGGGATCATTCATTTAGCGGCGTTGCCACAAGTGGCCGGAATTTCCTGTCAGACTAATCTTTCTTTCTCTGCCGATGAATGGCTGGACGAATTTTCGGCTACACCGACATTGATAAGTAAGATAAAGATTTGGGCCAGCTTTCATCCGGAAATGACTTCAGTAGAAAGCTTTGTCCGGCGACTTCATACCCTTTATAATGCAGGAATACAGGTCTGTGCCGGAGCCGTAGGCAATCCGATGGCAAAAAGTGTACTTAGCGATTTGCGAAATGCTCTTTTGCCGGATATTTATTTGTTTATTAATGCTATGCAAGGTTTGAAGTCTCCGTTGAGCGTAGAAGATATTCGTTTCTTTACGCAACTGGATAACCTTTTTGAGTATGATTTAAAAAACGCTTCAGCTCAATGGGATATCTGTTCGGGAGGGAGAAGTAGTTGTTTTATTGATTGGAAAGGAGATATCTTTGCTTGTCCCCGAAGTCAGGTGAAGATAGGAAATTTTTATCAGAATCAAATGTTGGCCCCCTTGCTTCCTTGTCGGCGGAAGGTCTGTGACTGTTACATTGCTTTCAGTAATTTGACTAATCATCCTTTGCATCGAATAATGGGAGCAGGTGCATTTTGGCGGATCCCGGATAAGCCTTTCATTACTTCCGTGTTTTTTGATGTGGATGGAACACTTACCGATGCCCAGGGAAGGGTTTCGGAAAGTTATGCCCATGCTTTGCGGTACATAGCGCAATTTGTTCCCTTATATCTTGCTACTTCTTTATCTATGCAACAGGCACGGAGAAAGTTAGGCAAGGCTCTTTTCAGCCTGTTTGAAGGAGGGGTGTTTGCCGACGGTGGATTACTGGTATATGGCGGGCAGAGCCGGTGTATGCCGGTTGAATTACTACTGGACATAAACGAAGAATCCGCAAAGATAACGGCGCATAGCTATGAAGGCCAAGTTTATAAGTACAGCATGCTGGTTTATGATAAGGAAGAGAGAATAAATATTCTTTCTCGCTTAAAAGAGAAACCTTATCAGGGGTTTTATAAACCACCTCTTATTACGGTTATCCATAAGGACGTTGACAAACGGAAAGGAGTGCTTCATATATGCAAGGCTTTAGCTTTTCCCCTTGACCAAGTGTTGATTGTCGGAAATTCACTGAAGGATTGGGAGATGATGTCAGTGGTGTCTCATTCTTGTGCAGTGATGAACGCCGAACCACTTTTAAAAGAACGTGCCCGCTATACGCTGAATCCGGACCGATTGGCTGCTTTCTTCCGCTTCCGGGAGTAGAAAAGCGGCTGCAATAAAAGCTTCACATTGATACCTGATTGTACCATTCAAAAATAAAAATCAGTTATAATTTGGTAGTTATAAAAACAAAGCCCATATTTGCAGCCCGAAAATAGGGACAGGCATAAAAATCCTCATCGGAGGGTGCTATAATAGATAATTATAGTGCTGGATAAGATGAATGGTGTAAATCATTCGCTTGTCTGGCACTATTTTTTATTGTAACAATTTAAGATAAGAGGTAAAGTAGCGGAGAAACTATGAAAGAGTTAAATTTGACACAAGGAAGTGTTCCGAAGGTATTGCTGCAATTTGCAGTGCCTTTTCTTATTGCCAATGTGCTTCAGGCACTTTATGGTGGAGCCGACTTGTTTGTTGTGGGACAATATGATGATTCGGCAAGTGTGGCGGCTGTGGCTATCGGCAGTCAGGTGATGCAGACGATTACGGGTATTATTCTTGGCATTACGACAGGCACAACTGTATTGATTGCTATCGCCATCGGAGCAAAAGATGATCGGAAAGTAGCTTTTACAATCGGTTCTTCTGTGTGGCTATTTTCAATCGTAGGAGTCTTGCTGACCTTGGTCATGCTGGCATTTCATGGGCAGATAACCGAACTGATGCACACGCCTGCGGAAGCGATGGCTGATACTAAAAACTATATTCTGGTATGTTCGGCTGGTATTCTGTTCATAATAGGGTATAACGTTGTATGTGGTATCCTGCGTGGATTGGGTGATTCAAAGACACCGCTTTATTTTGTAGGCTTGGCATGTATAATCAATATAGTGCTCGATTTTATACTGGTCGGCTATTTCCATTGGGGAGCTACAGGAGCGGCTATTGCTACTGTAACCGCGCAAGGCGTTAGCTTTGGAATAGCGCTTTGGTTCTTATACCGGCATGGATTCCACTTTGATTTCTCACGGAAGGATATCCGTTTGAACCGGAATCTGTCTAAAAAGATCATGGTATTGGGAGCGCCTATTGCTTTGCAAGATGCTTTAATCAATGTTTCATTTCTGATAATCACTGTCATTGTGAATCAGATGGGAGTCATTGCGTCTGCTTCTTTAGGTGTTGTTGAGAAAATCATAGTGTTTGCCATGCTGCCTCCGATGGCTATATCATCGGCTGTGGCAACCATGACTGCACAAAATTACGGGGCGGGACTTATCAAGAGAATGAATAAATGTCTTGCTTCCGGAATAGGGATTGCTCTTGTTTTCGGTGTGTCGGTTTGCGTGTATTCGCAATTCCTGCCGGAGACTCTTACCGCTTTTTTTACGAAAGATGCCGCTGTGGTGGCAATGGCAGCAGAGTACCTGCGGGGATATAGCATCGACTGTATCGTAGTCAGTTTCGTGTTCTGCATCAATTCTTATTTCAGCGGACAAGGGAACTCGTTATTCCCGATGATTCACAGTCTGATAGCTACTTTCCTGTTCCGTATACCATTGTCATACTGGTTCAGCCAGATGGATAGCTCGTCGCTGTTTATCATGGGATTTGCTCCACCCATTTCAACGGTGGTTTCATTATTGATTTGTATCTGGTATTTGCGATATACCCAAAGGAAATTATACTTGAGAGGCACATTGATGCCTGCTATGTCGAATTAGGTGTTTTTAAGTGACATATATTAACTAAAATCTATTTTGTATGAAAGCTTATTTGAAGAAACTCTGTTTTGAGTATCAGGTTGATGAAAAAGAAGTGAAAGAGCTGTTGGCTCGTATGGAAATGGTGTATCTGGATAAAGGAGAAACGATTGCATCTGCCACAATGCCCGAGCAGAGCTTGTATATTATTGTTTCCGGCATTCTGCATACATACACGACCCATGAAGGAGAGGACAGAACCATCCGGTTTTTATCTGAAGGGGATGCTGTATTGTGCTATAACTCCAATCAGTATGCTGTAAAGGCACTGACGAAATGTGCTGCTTATTACATCAGCGAAGAGGAGATTGAAGAGTTGTGCGCAACATCTATTTCGTTTGCCAACTTGGTTCGTCAACTGATGGAATATCAGTTCTATTTTAAAGAAGAAGAGAATATGAACGTTCGGAAACTGACGGTAAGAGAGAGGTATCTTTCTTTATTGGCAGAAATCCCGGATATCCTGTACAGGGTACCTTTGAAGTATATTACTCATTATCTGGGTGCCGATGTAACCAGTTTGGGATATATGGCTGGAAGTTCTAAATAGGAAATATAACCTGGACATCTATTTTTCTATGTATTCCTTATCAGATGGTTCATTGACTATTCAAAATTGAGTTTGAAAAGTCTTTGGATTATTTGGTAAGGAATATTATTTTTGTATTCCAAATGAAAAACTCAATACCTCGATATACTTTTTATAAGAATAAGTATGGAAGCGAACTTTTGGTCGATGTGGTAGAACTGAAATATGTGAAGAAGTTCTTGGCTGAAAGTGCTATTCACACGTTGAATTATTATGATGTTACTTTTATAACAGAAGGTAAAGGGACGTTTTCTGTCGATAACCAAACCTATGAAGTAACCCCATGTGACGTTCTATTCTCTAAACCGGGAGAAATCCGGAACTGGGATACGCGTCATATCATCAATGGTTATGCGCTGATTTTCGAGGAAGAGTTCTTGTCTTCCCTCTTTAAAGATTCTTTGTTTGTACAGCATCTTTCGTTTTTTCAGCTGGAAAGCTTTTCATCAAGACTGCATTTGCCCGATGAGCTTTATGCCCGTATACTCCAAATTTTGCATCATATAAAGATGGAGATCGACTCGTATCAGCAAAACGATGTGCATGTGTTGAGAGCGTTGCTTTATGAAGTCCTGATGTTATTGGACCGGGCTTATCTTAAAATGACTTCGATAGAGGAGGGCAGGAGCAGAGAAGCGTCTAATAACCATGTAAGTAAATTCATGAATTTGGTAAATATCCATTCGAAAGAGCAACACTCGGTTCAGTATTATGCGGATAAACTCTGCATTACTTCTAACTATTTGAATGAGATGGTAACCTCGACAATGGGGTTTAGCGCCAAACAATATATTCAGAATAAAGTGATGGATGAGGCTAAAAGACTACTCGTTTATACAAACGTCCCCATATCGGATATTGCTTTTGAACTCTGCTTTTCAACGGTCTCTTATTTTATCCGCAGCTTCCGGCAACATACGGGAGAAACTCCATTACTTTATCGGAAAACACATAAACCGTAAAAAGTACTATTTTCCCCTTTCTTTTTATTACGTCGTGTTTCTTCTATTTCTCTACTTTCGCATCAGATAATAACTAACAATAAAAAATGAAATGATGAGAGACGCAGAAAAAACAGTAGGTAGTATGATTGATAAGTTGAAAACAGCTTTTATCGGTTCTATAGACAGGGAGGGATTTCCTAATATCAAGGCAATGTTGCAGCCAAGAAAAAGGGAAGGGATAAAAACGATTTATCTGACAACGAATACTTCATCCATGCGTGTGGCGCAATACGGGGAGAACAATCATGCCTGTATTTATTTTTGTGATACAAGATTTTTTAGAGGTGCGATGTTGCGGGGTACAATGGAAGTATTGACAGACAGTGCCAGCAAAGAAATGATTTGGCAGGAGGGTGATACCATGTATTATCCCGAGGGAGTCACCGATCCCGACTATTGTGTATTGAAATTTACGGCAACTTCCGGTAGGTTTTATAGTAATTTCAAATCGGAGAGCTTTATCGTAGAATAAAACTCATAGTATATAAGAGATACTAAGAGACAGCGCTTTTATAGTCTCAATGTGCTATTTTTAAGATTGTATAAAAGAATAGCAACTTTAAAAACAATGAACCAGTGAATAAACGGCATAAAATAGTGCAATAATATGCGGAAATACAGGTCTATTTCGCATAAAACTACATACGGAATGCATCTTTTCTTGTTGGCAAAGCGTTCGTTCCTCGGTGAGGAGCGGGGTGTTCCTCGGTGTGCGTCGCTAGCTTCCTCACCGAGGAACTTGTTTGTCATCGGTGAGGAAGCTGAAACTGGTCTTTTTGAGGGTGGTTTTTCTCTAGTTTGGCATAACTGTTAGAAAGGATAGGAATAATAAAAAGAACGGTTATCTTAATATTTTATGTTGAATGGTGAATGAATAATGGAAAATAGCTGCTATTTGGATGATATATGTCCCAAATGATAATAATAAAGAACTTTCTCCCGACAGATGCCGGGCTTTTTTCTATTTTTCTTAAATCGTTATGCTATTGTCTCTCTTTCTGATTGCTTAAATATTCCTTTTTTAAGAATGGTCATTCTTTCATTCATTTTATGCTCCCGGACAGAATCCGTTTTTATAAAACAGATAACTTTCCTCTATCGCATCGGCAGTATCAGCTTCTAATGCATATAATATTTCTTTGCAAAATTCCAATTGCCCGGTTCCGTTGGCAGTTACAATATTCTCGTCTCTTACAGCTTGTTCATTGATATAGTTCGAATCGCCTGTATATTTATCCCCAGCATACTGTTTTAGATAATTGAGCGTATTGCTGGTATGCTTTACCTCATTAAGGAAACCGTGCATACCCAGAAAAACAGAAGCATTACATATTCCGGCAACTAATTTCTTTTCTTTAATAGCTTTTTCTACAAGTGGAACTATTAATTCAGCTTCAGGTGAGAACCAGTTCATACCGCCAATTAACACCAGCCCCGCATAATCTTCCGCCATATCTTTTAGCCCATAATCAGGCAGCACTCTGAATCCGCCTATTGAACTTACGGGTTCTTGAGTTATTGATAGGGTTTTCACTTTATAACTAATAGGATTTCCGGGCTTGACTCCCTGATTCAAACAGGTAGCTATATATGCGCCTTCCCAGTCGGCGAACCCTTCTAAAATTACAAATATTACTTCTTTCATATATGATTCTAATTTTTAGTGAGTACAAAGGTGTGATATTTAATTGACTTTTGTAGTAGTAATTGTGGTAAAATATCGAATAATACAATTAAAATATGATTATTCAGTTTACAATAGGAAACTTTTTATCATTCAAAGAGCAATGATGAAGGGCGTGAAGTAAAAACTATAACTTTTCCATTCAGGAAAAATGAATTGGAAGGTACAATACCTTATGGGGGAGTGCGATACGCTCGGAAAAGAAATGACTCAATTAACGGAAGATAAATTTTTGTCCGTACTGGGACTGTCAATACACAAACAGGTAAACTTGTCGTCGCAGGTTATTATGATACAAACAATAATAACAAGTATGACAAAACAGATAAGGATGAAATCTTAATCTATGATTTGAAAACCTTGAAGTTAGCTTCGAGAATATGATTTCCGGCTAGATAGCCAACTGTGTACAAAGTAGAAAAGTGAAATAAAAAAAACTCTGTAATCATTGAATTACAGAGCTTTTTCTTTGTTTCACTTTCTTAAGAAGCGGTGCGTACGGGACTCGAACCCGTGACCCCATGCGTGACAGGCATGTATTCTAACCAACTGAACTAACGCACCAGAATTTCAATTTATTAATCTGCATCTCTCTCGATTGCGGGTGCAAAGGTAGTTGTTTTTTATAAATCTGCAAGCGTTTTGAGAAAAGTTTTTTTCAAGAAAAAACGATAAAAATGCTTAGTGTCTCATTTTGAGTACTTTTGTAATGAAAAAAATATTGTTTTTTTTCTCTTCGGATAGTGACGCTATCCGGTTGTTATAGTGACGCCATCACGATAGGATAGCGTCACTATCCGAAGTCAATAGCGTCACTATCCTGAAGTTTGTCATTCTATTCATAGAAAATAACTCCCGATATCTTTCTATCTGTAAGAAATCACCGTTTTTATATCAACTTTCTGCTTGAATAATTCGTAATTTTGCAATAAATCGTTATTTTTGCGGACTAAAATAAGAAAGGTGGAAAATTATCCGCCTAGAATCGTTAATTAGTAAAAAGAATGATGACAACAGCCAAACTGTTATTGCACTGTCCCGACAAACCGGGAATCCTTGCGGAAGTGACAGACTTTATTACGGTAAACAAAGGAAATATTATCTATCTGGATCAATATGTAGATCATGTAGAGAACATATTCTTTATGCGTATTGAATGGGAACTGAAAGACTTTCTGGTTCCGCAGGAGAAAATTGAAGATTATTTCAGAACTCTCTACGGGCAAAAATATGAAATGGATTTTCGCCTTTATTTCTCTGATGTAAAACCACGTATGGCTATTTTCGTTTCCAAGCTGTCACATTGTCTTTTCGATATATTGGCACGATATACAGCCGGAGAATGGAATGTAGAAATACCTCTTATTATAAGTAACCATCCGGATTTGCAGCATGTAGCAGAGCGGTTCGGAATTCCTTTCTATCTGTTTCCTATCACAAAGGAGACGAAAGAAGAACAGGAGCGTAAGGAGATGGAACTGCTTGCCAAGCATAATATTACATTTATTGTATTGGCGCGCTATATGCAGGTAATTTCCGAGCAGATGATTAATGCTTATCCGAATAAGATTATTAATATACATCACTCTTTCCTTCCTGCGTTTGTAGGAGCGAAGCCTTATCATGCGGCATTCCAGAGAGGTGTGAAGATTATCGGTGCAACCAGTCACTATGTAACGACTGAATTGGATGCCGGACCGATTATTGAACAGGACGTGGTGCGTATTACTCATAAGGACGCTATTGAAGATCTTGTAAATAAAGGAAAGGATTTGGAAAAAATCGTTCTTTCACGTGCAGTACAGAAGCACATCGAACGTAAAGTTTTGGCTTATAAAAATAAAACAGTAATATTTAGCTGATGAAAGTAGCAGTTGTAAAATACAATGCCGGCAATATTCGTTCTGTGGATTATGCTTTGAAGCGGTTGGGTGTGGAAGCGGTGATTACTGCTGATAAAGAAGAACTCCAATCGGCAGATAAAGTTATTTTCCCCGGAGTGGGAGAGGCGGAAACTACCATGAACCACTTGAAAGCAACGGGACTGGACGAACTGATAAAAAATCTCCGTCAGCCTGTATTTGGAATTTGTCTCGGTATGCAGTTGATGTGCCGGTATTCCGAAGAAGGAGAGGTCGATTGTTTGAATATCTTTGATGTGGACGTGAAGCGTTTTGTTCCGCAGAAACATGAAGATAAAGTGCCGCACATGGGATGGAATACCATTGGAAAAACGAATAGCAAATTGTTTGAAGGATTCACTGAAGAAGAGTTTGTCTATTTTGTACATAGCTTTTATGTGCCTACCTGTGACTTTACTGCTGCTACAACAGATTATATTCACCCGTTTAGTGCTGCATTGCATAAAGATAACTTTTATGCCACCCAGTTTCATCCGGAGAAAAGCGGCAAGACAGGAGAGAAGATTCTGACGAACTTTTTGAATCTATAATAAACTATGTTGCCGTTTATAATAAACTCCATCATAATTTATAATAAACTCGTTCATCGTTTATAATAAACTTTTAGCAAATAAATAATAGATGATAGAAATTATTCCAGCCATTGATATTATTGACGGAAAGTGCGTACGTCTTTCCCAGGGAGATTACGACAGTAAGAAAGTATATAACGAAAATCCGGTGGAAGTTGCCAAGGAGTTTGAAGCGAACGGTGTTCGCAGGCTTCATGTGGTAGACTTGGACGGTGCTGCTTCTCATCATGTAGTCAATTATCGGGTGTTGGAACGGATTGCTGCGCACACTTCTCTCGTTATCGATTTTGGTGGTGGAGTAAAGAGTGATGAAGATTTGAAAATTGCTTTTGAGAGTGGAGCACAGATGGTTACAGGCGGAAGTATTGCGGTGAAAGATCCGGAATTGTTCTGTCATTGGCTGGAAGTATATGGCAGTGAGAAAATCATTTTGGGAGCAGATGTGAAAGATCATAAGATAGCCGTTAACGGTTGGAAAGACGAAAGTTCCTGTGAGCTTTTTCCATTTCTTGAAAATTATATGGATAAAGGTATACGCAAGGTAATCTGTACGGATATTAGCTGTGACGGAATGTTGAGTGGGCCTTCTATTGATTTGTATAAGGAGATGCTGGCAAAATTCCCTGACCTCTATCTGATGGCTAGTGGCGGGGTGAGTAAGGTGGATGATATTGTTGCTTTGGATGAAGCTGGTGTTCCCGGAGTTATTTTCGGTAAGGCACTATACGAAGGACATATCACCTTAAAAGATTTGAGAATCTTTTTATAATTAGCGTACCAGAATGAAATGGCTGTTTATATTATAAATAGCTACCTTATTATAAGAGGAAACAAAGAATCAAACTTCAGGGATATAGATTATAAATTGTTGAACAATAAATAAAAGTAGGATTGTGTTAGCAAAAAGAATAGTACCTTGTCTGGATATAAAAGACGGACAAACCGTGAAAGGAACGAATTTTGTCAATTTGCGCCAAGCCGGTGATCCGGTAGAGTTAGGCCGTGCTTACAGTGAACAAGGAGCAGATGAACTTGTTTTCCTGGATATTACTGCAAGTCATGAAGGACGTAAGACTTTTACGGAATTGGTAAAACGGATTGCTGCTAATATCAATATCCCATTTACCGTAGGTGGCGGAATCAACGAATTAAGTGATGTAGACCGCCTGTTGAATGCAGGGGCGGATAAGATCTCTATCAATTCTTCCGCTATCCGTAATCCTCAATTGATTGACGAGATTGCAAAGAATTTCGGTTCGCAAGTTTGTGTGTTGGCAGTAGATGCCAAACAAACCGAAAATGGTTGGAAATGTTACTTGAATGGAGGACGTATCGAAACAGATAAAGACCTGTTCGAGTGGACAAAAGAGGCCCAGGAACGCGGAGCAGGAGAGATTCTCTTCACAAGCATGAATCACGATGGGGTAAAGGCCGGTTATGCAAATGATGCACTTGCCGCTTTGGCGGATCAGCTTTCCATTCCTATCATTGCTTCGGGAGGTGCGGGCTGTAAAGAGCACTTCCGCGATGTCTTTTTACAAGGAAAGGCAGATGCTGCATTGGCTGCCAGCGTTTTTCACTTCGGAGAAATTAAAATTCCCGAATTAAAATCGTATCTTTGCGGCGAAGGAATTACCACTAGGGGGTGAGGCACCCCGGCCAGGTTCCCTGCGGATGGATTATATAGTCAGATAAATATAGGAACTGTCTGCAAAAGAACTCCGTAGGCGAATAGATCGTAATTGTAATTTGAAATAGTAATTAGAACTTATATAAAAATGGAATTGGATTTCGATAAAATGAACGGACTCGTTCCGGCTATCATACAGGACAACGAGACACGTAAAGTCTTGATGCTGGGCTTCATGAATAAAGAAGCTTATGATAAAACGGTAGAAACCGGAAAAGTTACATTCTTTAGCCGTACCAAGAATCGTTTGTGGACAAAAGGCGAAGAAAGCGGTAACTTCCTTCATGTGGTATCTATAAAGGCCGATTGCGACAATGATACACTACTGATTCAGGTAAACCCGGTAGGTCCCGTGTGCCATACTGGTACAGATACTTGTTGGGGGGAGAAAAACGAAGAACCGGTTATGTTCCTGAAAGCATTGCAAGATTTCATTGACAAACGTCATGAAGAAATGCCCGAAGGCTCTTATACTACCAGTCTGTTTGAGTCGGGAATCAATAAAATAGCTCAAAAAGTAGGTGAAGAAGCTGTAGAAACAGTAATCGAAGCAACAAACGGTACTGACGAACGTTTGATCTACGAAGGAGCCGACCTTATTTATCACATGATTGTATTGCTTACTTCAAAAGGCTATCGTCTCGAAGACCTTGCACGTGAATTGCAGGAAAGACACAGTAGTACATGGAAGAAGCATTAAACAATTAAAATTTAATAATTAAAAATTAAAACGGGAGTCAGTATGGATGACGAGGCGTTGATTCAATATAAGAACGTAGAAATCCATCAACAGGAACTTTGTGTATTAAGCGATGTAAATCTGGAGCTGCACAAAGGAGAGTTCGTCTATTTGATCGGAAAAGTAGGCTCGGGAAAAACGAGTTTGCTCAAGACTCTGTATGGCGAACTGGACGTAATTGACGGTGAAGCGGAAGTGTTGGGTTATAACATGCGTTCTATCAAACGTAAGCATATCCCGCAACTGCGTCGGAAATTAGGCATTGTCTTTCAGGATTTTCAGTTGCTCACAGACCGTACTGTATACAATAATCTGGAATTTGTACTTCGTGCCACAGGCTGGAAAAACAAACAGGAAATCCAAGATCGTATTGAAGAAGTGCTTCAGCTGGTGGGAATGTCCAACAAAGGTTATAAGCTCCCGAACGAGCTTTCCGGTGGCGAGCAACAGCGCATTGTGATTGCACGTGCCGTACTCAATTCTCCTGCTATTATTCTAGCGGATGAACCGACCGGAAATCTGGACGTAGAGACCGGTAAGGCCATTGTAGAATTGTTGCACAATATCTGTGAATCCGGTTCATCCGTAGTGATGACGACGCACAATTTGCAATTGCTGAAAGAGTATCCGGGCAGGGTATATCGTTGCGCCGACCATCAGATTGTAGATGTGACAGCCGAATACATGCCCAGACAGAGAACAATAGAAATAGATTTAAATATAGATAACTAAAACAGTAACGAAAATGAAAGTTTTAAAGTTTGGAGGAACTTCCGTAGGTTCTGCTCAGCGCATGAAGGAAGTAGCCAAATTGATTACCGATGGTGAACAAAAGATTGTTGTTCTCTCTGCTATGTCAGGAACAACAAACACATTGGTGGAAATTTCGGACTATCTGTATAAGAAGAATCCGGAGGGTGCCAACGAGATTATCAATAAGCTGGAAGCAAAATATAAACAGCACATTGATGAACTTTTTGCAACCCAGGAATATAAACAGAAAGGTCTTGAAGTTGTCAAATCCCACTTCGACTACATCCGCTCCTATACTAAAGACCTTTTCACTTTGTTCGAAGAGAAAGTGGTTTTGGCACAGGGAGAGCTTATTTCTACGGCAATGGTAAACTTCTACCTGCAGGAATGTGGCGTGAAGTCTGTGTTGCTTCCGGCTTTGGAATTCATGCGTACTGACAAGAACGCAGAACCGGATCCTGTATATATTAAGGATAAATTGCGCGCACAGCTCGATCTCTATCCGGATACAGAAATCTACATTACACAAGGTTTCATCTGCCGCAATGCTTACGGTGAGATAGACAATCTGCAACGTGGTGGTAGTGACTATACTGCTTCTCTGATTGGAGCCGCAGTAAACGCTTCTGAAATCCAGATTTGGACAGATATCGACGGTATGCATAATAACGACCCGCGTATTGTTGACAAGACCGCTCCGGTGCGTCAACTTCACTTCGAAGAAGCAGCCGAGTTGGCTTACTTCGGTGCAAAAATCCTGCACCCTACCTGCATCCAGCCTGCTAAATATGCCAATATCCCTGTTCGTCTGTTGAACACAATGGATCCGGAAGCTCCGGGCACACTGATTTCCAACGACACGGAAAAAGGTAAAATCAAGGCAGTAGCTGCAAAAGAAAACATTACTGCGATCAAGATCAAATCCAGCCGTATGTTATTGGCTCACGGTTTCCTGCGTAAGGTATTCGAAATCTTCGAAAGCTATCAGACGTCTATCGACATGATCTGTACTTCAGAGGTAGGTGTATCTGTAACAATCGATAACACGAAGCATCTTAACGAGATTCTGGATGACTTGAAGAAATACGGAACTGTAACCGTTGATAAAGAGATGTGTATCATCTGCGTTGTAGGTGACCTTGAATGGGAAAATGTCGGTTTTGAAGCGAAAGCTCTTGATGCGATGCGGAATATACCGGTGCGAATGATCTCGTTCGGAGGAAGTAACTACAATATTTCCTTCCTCATTCGGGAGTGCGATAAGAAAGTAGCTTTACAGTCGTTGAGCGATATGCTTTTCAACGACAAATAAATCCACAAATAACACGAGCGCTTTTACCGAACTGATAAAAGCGCTCTTTTTTAACCAACTAAACAAGTTTTTCGAATTATGAAGGGAATATTTCCAATCGATAAATTCCGCACTTTGCAGACACCTTTCTATTATTACGATACCAAAGTGCTGCGTGATACATTGTCGGCTATTAACCAGGAGGTTGCCAAATATCCTAATTATTCAGTGCATTATGCTGTTAAAGCCAATGCCAACCCGAAAGTACTTACCATTATCCGTGAGAGCGGAATGGGAGCCGATTGTGTGAGCGGCGGAGAAATCCGTGCCGCTATCCGTGCCGGATTCCCTGCCGATAAAGTTGTTTTCGCAGGAGTCGGCAAAGCAGATTGGGAAATCAATCTCGGACTGGAGTATGGCATCTTCTGTTTCAATGTCGAGTCTATCCCCGAACTGGAAGTAATCAATGAATTGGCTGCTGCTCAAAATAAGATTGCTAATGTTGCTTTCCGTATCAATCCCGATGTTGGCGCACATACCCATGCCAATATAACTACCGGTTTGGCAGAAAACAAATTCGGTATCAGTATGCAGGACATGGACAAGGTGATAGACGTAGCACAAGAGATGAAAAACGTAAAGTTTATCGGTCTTCACTTCCACATTGGCTCGCAGATTCTGGATATGGGTGATTTCGTAGCCCTCTGCAATCGTGTCAATGAGTTGCAGGACAAACTGGAAGCACGAAGAATCCTGGTAGAACATATCAACGTAGGTGGTGGTTTGGGTATTGATTACGGACACCCCAACCGTCAGGCTATCCCGAATTTCAAGGATTACTTTGCTACCTATGCCGGACAATTGAAATTGCGTCCTTATCAGACATTGCATTTTGAACTGGGACGTGCAGTGGTAGGTCAGTGTGGTTCTTTGATATCCAAAGTCCTCTATGTAAAACAAGGAACACGGAAGAAATTTGCCATCCTTGATGCAGGTATGACCGACCTGATCCGTCCGGCTTTGTATCAGGCATTCCATAAAATGGAAAATATAACTTCCGAAGAACCGTTGGAAGCCTACGATGTAGTAGGACCGATCTGTGAATCGTCAGACGTTTTCGGAAAAGCGATTGACTTGAACAAAGTGAAGCGTGGTGACTTGATCGCCCTTCGTTCTGCCGGTGCGTACGGTGAAATAATGGCTTCCGGATACAACTGTCGTGAACTGCCGAAAGGATATACTTCCGACGAATTGGTGTAAGTAAAAAATGAACTGCTACAATCAAAATGTGAATGTAGTTTAAAAATATAGGGTGCATGGAACAATTTTAACTGAAAGCGTGTTATTTTTGTAATGAGTTCAAAAAGAAACTACATTAACAACTTAATAAAAAATACGATTATGATTTCAGAAAAATTACAGAATGCAATTAACGAACAGATTACTGCTGAAATGTGGTCTGCTAACCTGTATTTAGCAATGTCTTTCTATTTTGAGAAAGAAGGTTTCAGTGGTTTTGCTCATTGGATGAAAAAGCAATCTCAGGAAGAAATGGGACATGCTTATGCAATGGCAGATTATATCATCAAACGTGGAGGAACTGCTAAAGTGGATAAAATAGATGTTGTTCCTAACGGATGGGGTACACCTCTCGAAGTATTCGAACACGTTTACAAACATGAATGTCATGTTTCTCAATTGGTAGACAAGCTGGTAGACGTAGCAGCTGCTGAAAAGGATAAAGCAACACAGGATTTCTTGTGGGGATTTGTTCGTGAACAGGTAGAAGAAGAAGCTACAGCGCAAGGCATTGTTGATAAAATCAAGAAAGCCGGTGATACCGGAATTTTCTTTGTAGATTCACAACTGGGACAGCGTTAATGATGCTACTCTGAAAAATAGTTCTTTATTATACATAGAAGCTGCCTGAATTTTTGTTCAGACAGCTTCTTTTTTTTCACTTATTTGGCTTATGTTCGAAAATAAACTACCTTTGTATTACGAGTCAGAGAGAAATTAATCCCGATTATTATAAATGAATGGTGTGAATAGAGGAATTTTTAGATTGCTCCCTATATTTTTATTGCTCTTTTTGGGGGTGAGCAGTTGTTCTCAAAAAGAGGAACGGCGTATTTTAGTTATCCACTCTTATGAGGAGACTTACGCGGCTTATCCGGAATTCAACCGGATGATAGCGGAGCAATTTGAGAAAGAGAAAATAGATGCTGATATCCGTACCGTTTATTTAGATTGCGAGTCCTATTGGGAAGAACCGGAGTTGGAGCGAATGCGTTTTCTGGTTGATTCCGTTTCGAAAGACTGGCGGCCGGAAGTGATTCTGGTGAATGAAGACCAGGCTACCTATTCATTGATGAAATGTGGGGTGCAGTTGG
Organism: Bacteroides sp. 1_1_30; assembly: GCF_020982715.1. Lineage (NCBI taxonomy): Bacteria > Pseudomonadati > Bacteroidota > Bacteroidia > Bacteroidales > Bacteroidaceae > Bacteroides > Bacteroides sp. 1_1_30. Next base: position 19,394 of record NZ_JAJKHN010000024.1, on the reverse strand, counting down.
GCAAAGAAGTACCTGTGGTTTTTGGTGGTGTCAATTACCCGAATTGGGGATTGCTGAAACGCCATCCTAATGTGACGGGTTTCCATGATAAGATCGCCTTTAATAAAAATGTCAGTGTGGCAAAAGAACTTTTCGGTGAACACGTCCGGTTGTTTACCATGCTCGATACCACTTATATCGATAAACAAATCAGAAGAGATGCAAAGGAACAGTTTAAAGGTCATAAAGTGACCGGATTCATCGATAACCCCGAACTTTCTCTTGAAGAACAGATACGTTTAACGCAGGAGGAAGGTTATACTCGTTTCATGGCTATTCCTTTACGTAATGCCAGAAATCATTCGGACGCCACCTTTATGTGGGTGTTGAACAGAAGCTACCGAGATCAATGTTATATTCAGCTGAAACGGGATTATACTACCATTAATATTGGAAGCATCTGTGGCAGTCCCAGTCTGACAGCCATCAATGAAGCCTTCGGGTTTGGTGAGAAGTTGCTGGGTGGATACATCACTTCGTTGCCTATTCAGGTGGAAGAAGAGGTGAAAGCAGCCGTTCGTATATTACACGGTGCGAGTCCGGCGGACATGCCTATTGTTGAAAGCCGGAAAGAGTATGTTGTTGATTGGAATACAATGACGCAAATAGGTTTGAGTAAGGAAAGTATTCCTGCTAAATATCGTATTATCAATATTCCGTTTAGTGATAAATACCCTTTGCTGTGGGGAATTTCAGTCGCATCGTTCATTCTTATACTAATTATTCTTTTCGCTTCTCTTTGGTGGCTATACCTTCGGGAACAGATGAGGAAAAAGCAGGCTCTTATAGCATTGGCTGATGAAAAAGAAACATTGTCATTAGCCATTGAGGGTGGAATGACGTATGCCTGGAGATTGGATAACGGTTGTTTTGTTTTTGAAGATGCATTCTGGGCGTCGCAAGGGTTAAATCCCAGACAACTTTCGTTTAAGGAATTCATGAGCTTTATCCATCCCGACCATTGGGAAGGAGTGAAGTTCAACTGGCGAAATCTGAAAAGTGCTCATAAAAAGATTGTGCAGGAGCTTTGTAACTTCGACGGCAAAGGCTATCAGTGGTGGGAGTTCCGTTATACCACCAAACAGCTACCTGGAGGCGAATATAAAACTGCAGGTTTGTTGCTTAATATACAGGATATAAAAGATCGTGAAGAAGAATTGGAAGCAGCACGCTTATTGGCTGAAAAGGCGGAATTGAAACAATCATTCCTCGCAAATATGAGCCATGAGATACGTACTCCGCTTAATTCAATCGTTGGCTTTGCCAATATACTGGCATTGGAAGATGGATTGAGTTCCGTAGAACGCGAAGAGTATATCAGTACTATTAACAAGAACAGCGAGTTATTACTCAAACTGATTAATGATATCTTGGAACTTTCCCGTATCGAATCAGGATATATGTCTTTCTCATTCAAGAGATGCAAGGTGAGAGAGTTGATTGACGATATCTATATGACACATCAGGTTCTGATTGCTCCACATTTGGAATTCCTGAAAGAAGTGGATGATACACCTCTGGAAATCAATGTGGACAGGGAGCGCTTGATACAAGTTCTGACAAACTTTCTGAATAACGCCTGCAAGTTTACGGAAACCGGATATATCAAATTAGGATATAGTTATCTGCCGGATGAAGGCAATGTGCAGATTTATGTCGAAGATAGCGGAAGAGGGATTCCACGAGAAGAACAACGGATGATTTTCAGCCGTTTCTACAAACAAAACGAATTCTCGCAGGGAGCAGGATTGGGACTTTCTATTTGTCAGGTGATTATAGAGAAGCTGGGTGGAAAGATCGAACTCAAATCTGAAGTAGGCAAGGGAAGCCGCTTTACGGTTATTCTTCCTTGCCGGGTGGTATCTTGATAATGATAGACTTTAACGGGAATACGAACAATCTTATTTCTTGTTTTTTCCTTTCTCCATCGTTCCCAGGTAAATCTCCAGTGAACGGGTGGAAATCTGTATTTCGCGGAAAGATACGCCTAAAGAAGCTATCAGCAGAATCAATGCCAATCCGAATACATAAGCAGAGAATAATTGAAGCCCGATATAAATAAGGAACATGCTGACTACACAGAAAAAAAGGCTTGCAATACCTAGTCCTTGCATTCTACGGGTCAGGTTTAACCGTTTCCGTAGATTCTCGATTTGTGCTTCAGTGATATCCGAAGGGTTTTCCATGTAGCGGTCACGCAGTTGGCGCACAAGTTGGGCATACGATAAGAAACGGTTAGTATAAGCCAGCAATATCAATGAAACTGCCGAGAAAAGTAGGGCAGGAGTAGTGAGAGTCAATTCTTCCATAATCTTTTTTTTATAGTCAAGTAGCGGTTCAAAATTCATTTTATAAAAGAGAATTTTTTGGCACGGGTTACACGGATTTCACGGTTTTAGAAATATGCTTGCATAAAGCAACAGCGTAATCTGTGTAATCCGTGCCTAAAAATGGATGCTGCGAGTAAACCTTGCCCCGGAGTTATTCCGCTTTCAGCACATTAAGCTCTTTGCCTACCTTGATAAAGGCAGCGATGCACTTGTCAAGATGTGCTTTCTCGTGCCCTGCAGAGATTTGCACACGGATGCGTGCCTGATCTTTCGGCACTACCGGATAATAGAAACCTGTCACATAGATACCTTCCTCCTGCATACGTGCAGCGTAAATCTGGGATAACTTCGCGTCATACAACATAACGGCACAGATAGCGCTTTGTGTCGGTTTGATATCAAATCCGGCAGCCGTCATCTTATCGCGGAAGTAGTTTACATTCTCAACAAGTTTATCATGTAATGCATTGCTCTCTTTCAGCATCTTGAAAACTTCAAGGCTGGCACCAATGATGCCCGGAGCCAAAGAATTCGAGAACAGATACGGGCGGCTGCGTTGACGAAGCAAATCGATAATCTCTTTACGACCGGTGGTGAAACCTCCCAGTGCACCGCCAAAAGCCTTACCTAATGTTCCGGTATAAATATCTACCCGTCCATGAGTCTTATACAACTCGCTTACTCCATGCCCTGTGGCACCTACCACACCGGCAGAGTGTGACTCGTCCACCATTACCAGTGCATCGTATTTCTCGGCAAGATCGCAAATCTGATCCATTGGAGCTACATTGCCGTCCATAGAGAACACACCGTCCGTCACAACAATACGGAAACGTTGTGCCTGCGCTTCTTGCAGACATCTTTCCAAGTCCTTCATGTCAGCGTTGGCATAACGGTAGCGCTTTGCCTTGCAAAGACGTACTCCGTCAATGATAGAAGCATGATTCAGAGAATCCGAGATGATGGCATCCTCTTCAGAGAAAAGCGGTTCGAATACACCGCCGTTAGCATCGAAGCAAGCGGCGTACAAGATCGTGTCTTCCGTTTGGAAATACTCCGAGATGGCAGCTTCCAGTTCTTTGTGTATATCTTGCGTTCCACAAATGAAGCGGACGGACGACATTCCGTAACCACGGTTATTCATCATTTCCTGCGAAGCCTTAATCAATCGCGGGTGATTGGATAATCCTAAGTAATTATTTGCACAGAAGTTCAGCACTTCCTTACCTTTTACAGTGATGGCAGCTTGCTGCGCACTTTCAATCAGTCGTTCTTCTTTATAAAGTCCGGCTTCCTTGATTTCAGCCAATGTTTGGCGGAGATATTCTTGCATTTTACCGTACATAGTGTTTGGGTGATTAAGTTATATTGCAAAGGACACAATTTTTCTTGGAATAACAATGTCTTTTTGATTAAAATCTGAAAAAAAAGTGCTTACTTTGCGCACTATTTAAGCTTGATATTCTAAGTCAGAAGAAAAAATGGAACACATTTTGATTATTGGAGCTACCGGACAGATAGGGTCGGAGCTAACGATGGAGCTACGTAAACGTTACGGAAATGCAAATGTAGTAGCAGGTTATATTCCGGGTGCAGAACCTAAAGGGGAATTAAAGGAGTCCGGACCGTCGGCAATTGCTGATGTAACGGATGGAGAGGCGATCGCATCTGTGGTAAAAGAGTATCACATCGATACAATCTATAATTTGGCTGCTCTGCTGTCCGTAGTTGCCGAGTCGAAGCCCAAGCTGGCCTGGAAAATAGGTATCGATGGATTATGGAATGTATTGGAAGTGGCACGCGAACAAGGATGTGCAGTGTTTACTCCGAGTTCTATCGGTTCGTTTGGCGCTAGTACGCCTCATACGAAAACACCGCAGGATACAATTCAGCGTCCGCGCACCATGTATGGAGTCACCAAGGTAACGACCGAGTTGCTAAGTGATTATTATTTTAATAAATATGGTGTTGATACCCGTGCTGTCCGTTTTCCGGGCATTATTTCGAATGTGACCCCTCCGGGAGGAGGTACGACCGATTATGCTGTCGATATTTATTACTCGGCAGTGAAAGGAGAAAAATTTGTGTGCCCCATTAAGCAAGGCACTTTGATGGATATGATGTACATGCCGGATGCGCTGAACGCAGCAATTACGCTGATGGAAGCTGATCCGACAAAATTGATACACCGAAATGCTTTCAATATCGCCTCGATGAGTTTCGACCCGGAGACGATTTATCAGGCTATCAGGAAGCATGTGCCGCAGTTTGAGATGATCTATGATATAGATCCTTTGAAACAGCGCATTGCCGATAGCTGGCCCGATAGTCTGGATGACACCTGCGCTCGTGAAGAGTGGGGCTGGAAGCCGGCCTACGATTTGGAAAGCATGACGGTAGATATGCTTGAAAAGTTAAGAGAGAAACTAAAATAATGAAAAAACTAATTGTAGGGGTCATGTTGCTCGGTATACTGGGTGCTTGTGGAAACAAGAAAACAAACATTGACCCCTTCGCATCTATCACAAAAGAAGTGGATTCTATCCGGCGGGTAGCCGATTCTATTCACTGTGATGAATCGCCGGAAGATCCGCAACCTATACAGGCAGATGAATCTTTCGATGATTTTATCTACAATTTTGCTTCCGATGACGTGTTGCAGCGTCAGCGTGTGAAATTTCCGTTGCCTTACTACAATGGAGATAAAAAAACGAATATCGAGGAGCATAACTGGAAGCATGATGACTTGTTTACCAAACAGCATTATTATACGCTTCTGTTTGATAGAGAAGAAGATATGGATTTAGTAGGAGATACCTCCCTCACTTCCGTACAGGTAGAATGGGTGTTTGTGAAAACACGAATGGTAAAGAAATACTATTTTGAGCGTATCAAAGGTGCATGGATGCTAGAGGCAATTAATCTGCGTCCCATTAAGCAAAATGATAATGAAAATTTCGTGGAGTTTTTCGGACACTTTGCCGCAGATAGTCTTTTTCAGAGTAAGCGTGTGTGTGAGCCTCTGGCTTTTGTAACCACCGATCCGGACGATGATTTCTCTATTCTGGAGACCACCCTCGATCTTAATCAGTGGTTCGCTTTTAAACCGGGACTTCCTGCCGATCGTCTTTCTAATATCAATTACGGGCAGCGGAATGACGATGATTCCCCAACGAAAATTCTGGCGTTGAAAGGTATCGGTAATGGTTTTTCCAATATCCTCTATTTCCGTCGCAAAGCCGGGGAATGGGAATTGTATAAGTTTGAAGATACAAGCATTTGATGCAGGTAGTAATACGCTACAAGAAATAGCCTTGCTGTTAATGATATAACAGTATTTGCCGGCTTATAACGAATAATGATATAACTTATAATTAAAAATATATGTATTCTCTTTTACCCTACAATACATTCGGTATTGATGTCAGTGCCGCTCGTTTTTTAGAGTACACTTCGGTTGAAGAACTGAAGAAGCTGATTGTGCAAGGTGCCGTTACGACACCTTTTTTGCATATTGGTGGTGGCAGTAACCTGTTGTTTACCAAAGATTACGACGGGTTGATATTGCATTCCCGCATTGAAGGAATCGAAGTGACGGAAGAAGATGACCGCTTTGTATCAGTGCGAGTGGGAGCAGGGGTAGTATGGGATGACTTTGTAGCCTATTGTGTAGAGCATGGATGGTATGGAGCAGAGAACCTGTCGCTGATTCCCGGTGAGGTGGGGGCAAGTGCAGTGCAGAATATCGGAGCCTATGGCGTTGAGGTGAAAGATCTGATAACGGCTGTGGAAACAGTGAACATTCAAGCTGAAGAACGCGTTTATTTAGTAGAGGAATGTGGATATACCTATCGCAACAGTATCTTTAAACGTCCGGAAAACAAAGCGACCTTTGTCACTTATGTTCGTTTCCGATTGAGTAAAGAAGAGCATTATACATTAGACTATGGCACCATTCGTCAGGAGCTTGAAAAATATCCGTCGTTGACACTTTCTGTTGTTCGGAAAGTGATTATTGCTATTCGCGAGAGCAAGCTGCCCGATCCGAAAGTGATGGGTAATGCCGGTAGTTTCTTTATGAACCCCATTGTGCCGAAAGAAGAACTGGAAGCCTTGCAACAGGAATATCCCCGCATACCCTACTATGAGCTGGCCGACGGCCGCGTAAAAATTCCGGCAGGATGGATGATTGACCAATGCGGTTGGAAAGGAAAAGCCTTGGGACCGGCTGCCGTGCATGATAAACAAGCACTGGTGCTGGTGAATCGTGGCGGAGCAAAAGGTAGTGATATTATTGCACTTTCAGATGCAGTTCGGGCTTCTGTTCGTGAGAAGTTCGGTATTGATATCCATCCGGAAGTCAACTTTATAAATTGAGAATAAACAAGTGAAAGTAAGAATTATAGGAAGTGGAACATCGACGGGAGTACCTCAAATCGGCTGTACATGTCCGGTTTGTACTTCTTCCGATCTGAAAGATAATCGATTGCGTGCCTCTGCTATTGTGGAGACAGATGACGCGCGGATTCTGATAGATTGTGGTCCCGATTTCCGGACACAGGTATTACATCTCCCTTTTGAGAGGATAGATGGTGTGCTCATTACGCACGAACATTATGACCATGTAGGCGGACTGGATGATTTACGTCCGTTTTGCCGGTTCGGTTCCGTGCCTATTTATGCGGAAGATTATGTAGCGCAGGGATTGCGTTTGCGTATGCCCTATTGCTTTGTCGACCATCGTTATCCGGGTGTTCCCGATATTCCTTTACAGGAAATTTCGGTGGGGCAATCCTTTTCTATAAATCACACGGAAGTGCTTCCTCTGCGTGTGATGCATGGCCGACTGCCGATTCTGGGGTATCGTATCGGGCAGTTGGGGTATATCACTGATATGTTGACCATGCCCGAAGAATCCTATGAACAATTGGCAGGAATAGATGTTTTGGTAATGAATGCGCTTCGGATCGCCTCGCATCCTACTCACCAAAATTTGGAAGAAGCATTGGCGGTGGCCCGACGTATTCAGGCAAAGAAGACATACTTTATACACATGAGTCATGATATGGGCTTGCATGCGGAGGTTGAAAAGAACCTTCCGGAAAATATTCACCTGGCGTTCGACGGATTGGATATCTATGTTTGATTATCGGTGAAATTTTTAGCAAAAGTTTTGTTTTCTTTGTAGAAATTATTATTTTTGCACCTAGCCGATAAACAGCGAATATTATGAAACTTCGTACGATAGTGAAAATAGCGATCACATCTTCTGTTGTACTTTTGTGCTCAGGTTTCGCATTGTACTCTTTTTTTAGACTGTCAGCAGCTGAAGGGCAGAAAGACTTTAATCTTTATGAACTGGTGCCATCCACAACTTCAGCAGTATTCGTTACTGATGACGTGCTCGAATTTGTAGCAGAAGTCGATGAGCTGACTTGCAGTAAAAATCAGCAATATCTTTATGTATCCAAACTCTTTTCTTATCTGAAACAGAGTCTTTACGCCCTTTCAGAAGATACTCCCCACGGTTTAAGCCGGCAAATGAATCAAATGTTGATTAGTTTCCACGAGCCGGATAACGAACGTAATCAAGTGCTCTATTGTAGATTGGGAAATGGGGATAAGGAGTTGGTAAACAGATTTGTACGCAAATATATATCCTCACTTTATCCGCCGAAAACATTTATTTACAAAGGAGAAGAGATAATTATTTATCCAATGGCGGACGGTGATTTTCTTGCCTGCTATCTGACATCCGATTTTATGGCATTGAGCTTTCAGAAAAAACTGATTGAAAACGTTATTGATGCGTATAAAAGTGGAAAATCATTGGCTGATGATTCTACCTTTACAGGAATACGTGCTCCGAAAAAAAGTGCGGCGGCCGCTACCATCTATACCCGTATGCAAGGGATGATGGGATGGACGGAATTTGACATGAAAATGAAAGATGATTTCATCTATTTCTCCGGCATCACTCACGATGCAGACACTTGCTTTGCGTTTATAAACCAGCTTCGCCAGCAGCAATCCGTCAAGGGATTTCCGGGAGAAGTGTTGCCATCTACTGCTTTCTATTTCAGCAGGCAAGGGATTACGGACTGGGTGTCTCTACTTTCTTATGGAAATGCCCAGGGACAGAGCGTGCCTGCCCGCACGAGTGAAGTGCAAAATAGGGATAAAGAGTTTTCACGCTATCTGATGGAAAATGCCGGGCAGGATTTGGTTGCCTGTCTCTTTCAGCGTGAAGATACTTTGCAGGGTGCAGCGGCAGTCTTGAGCCTGTCGGTGGCAGATGTAACGGAAGCCGAGCGAATGCTTCGTGCTCTTGTTAATGCCGCTTCGGCGGACGAAGGAAGAAGAAATCCGCGTATAACTTTTTGTTATACTGTAAATAAAGCATATCCTATCTATCGGTTACCTCAAACAACATTGTTTGAACAACTAACCAGTTTTGCGGAACCAACTTTGGATGTATATGCAGCCTTCTATGGCGGGCGCTTGTTGCTCGCTCCTGATGCGGATGCTCTCGCGCATTATATTCGCCAACTGGATAAAGGTGAGGTGCTCAATGGAGCGATGGTCTATCAGACAGGCATGGATCATTTGTCCGATTCCTACCATTTTATGCTGATGGCGGATTTCGACCACATATTCCAACAATCAGAAAATCACGTTCGTTTTGTACCGGATTTCTTTCTGCGCAACGCCGACTTCTTCCGTCATTTCACCCTCTTTGTTCAGTTTGCCTGTGCAGATGGAGTGGTATATCCTAATATTGTTTTGAAATATAAATCAGAATAAAAAATCATCGTTTGTCTGCGATCATTTTTCTGAAAACCTCCATAGCTTTTGGCTGGATTATCCATAAACTTTGCCTGCTTCCTCCATACATTTTCAAGATGCTGTTTATCGTTTTTTTTGCTCCATTGACCCATACTTTTTTGTGTGCGTTCTGCTTTTGGAGAAACGCCTTTTTGTTTTTTTCTTTTTGCATTTTTGCCGTTTTTATATGTGTGCTTATAATAGTCCTATGGTCAGCTTATTATGAGTGATTTTAACATTTGAATCTGTAAAATATACAGAAAAATTCACAGAAAATACGTAAAATATACAGAAAAATTCACAGAAAATACGTAAAATATACAGAAAAATTCATCCCCCATTATAAACAAAGAAATAAATAAAAAAACTTCTTCTTCTGAAGATGAAAAAGAAGAAGAAAAAGATTTGTTTTTTTCGGGAGAAAAGGAGATAAAAAAACTCCCGATGGAGTTTAATCCTATCGGGAGTTTTTTATGCTTATTCATCGAACGAATGACTTTCGGTTTAGAATGGCAGATCGTCTTTGGCATCGCCCGGAGTAAATTCCGGCATAGCCGACGGAGCTGGAGGAGGAACGGGAGAACCGGAAGCCATTGGAGCACCTGTGCTAACACGCTCTACTTTCCATGCGCGGATACTATTGAACCAGCGATCATTCCACTGACGGGCGTCAACGTCGAATGATACAGTCAATTCTTCGCCCATTTGAATGTTGAACTGCTCGATTTTGTCTGCGCCAAATACGTCGAAGCACATTTTACGTGGATATTGGTCGTGGTTTTCGATAACGTACTCTTGTGATTTCCACTCGTTGCCGCTAGTTTTTGAAACTCCGCCTCTCGGGGGGAGGATAGCGATGATTTTTCCTGTAAATTCCATTGCGATAATTTTAAATTCTGCGGCGAAGTTACAATTTTTTAGTAATATCCCTCGCACAATACCTGTTTTTTTCTTTTGTTTTTATTGGGCAGCCCAAATCTTTTTTCGTAACTTTGTGCGATAGAACATTTAAAACTTAAATACACGAAAATATATGAAATTTATCGTTTCAAGTACTGCTCTTTCCAGCCATTTACAGGCCATCAGCCGTGTTATTAATTCAAAAAATGCGCTGCCAATTCTCGATTGTTTCCTCTTCGAACTGGAAGACGGAACTTTGTCTGTGACTGTATCCGACAGTGAAACAACGATGGTGACTACCGTAGAAGTGAATGAAAGCGATACGAACGGGCGTTTTGCCGTAGTAGCGAAAACATTGCTTGACGCACTGAAAGAAATTCCGGAACAACCACTCACATTCGATATCAATCCGGATAATTATGAAATAACGGTGCAGTACCAGAACGGAAAATACAGCCTGATGGGGCAGAATGCGGATGAATTCCCGCAATCGGCTACACTGGGGGATAATGCTGTCCGCGTGGAAATGGAAGCAAGCGTACTTCTGGGAGGTATCAACCGTTCGGTGTTTGCTACTGCCGATGATGAACTTCGTCCGGTGATGAACGGTATTTATTTCGATATTACAACAGAAGATATTACAATGGTTGCTTCGGACGGTCATAAACTGGTGCGTTGTAAAACGTTGGCAGCCAAAGGCAACGAGCGTGCAGCCTTCATCCTTCCAAAGAAACCGGCTACATTGCTAAAGAATCTTTTGCCGAAAGAACAAGGCGCAGTGACCATCGAATTTGACGAACGCAACGCTGTATTCATGCTTGAAAGCTACCGGATGGTTTGCCGCCTGATTGAAGGACGTTACCCGAACTACAACTCGGTAATTCCACAAAACAATCCGCACAAAGTGACCGTAGACCGCCAACAGTTGGTAGGAGCTTTGCGCCGTGTGTCTATCTTCTCGTCACAAGCCAGCAGTTTGATTAAACTTCGTATGCAGGAAAACCAGATTGTGATTTCCGCACAAGATATTGATTTCTCTACTTCTGCCGAAGAAACACAAGTTTGCCAGTATGCAGGTGCTGCAATGAGTATCGGTTTTAAATCGACGTTCCTTATCGACATACTGAACAATATTTCGGCAGATGAAGTAGTCATCGAACTTGCAGATCCTTCACGTGCCGGAGTAATCATCCCGGTAGAGCAGGAAGAAAACGAAGACTTGCTGATGCTGCTGATGCCGATGATGCTAAATGATTAATGTTAATTCACCACAGAGGACGCAGAGGACACAGAGGATAAATTTGAATATTTATTAAATAACCCTCTGTGTCCTCTGCGTCCTCTGTGGTGACTCAATAAAATAAACAGAAATGAAATTAAACCTGAAAAATCCCATTGTTTTTTTTGATTTAGAAACAACCGGAACCAATATCAACACAGACCGAATTGTTGAAATCTGCTATCTGAAAGTATATCCGAATGGAAATGAAGAAGCAAAGACATTACGTATCAATCCTGAAATGCATATTCCGGAAGCATCCTCTGCTATACATGGTATTTATGATGCCGACGTAGCAGATTGTCCTACTTTTAAAGAAGTAGCGAAAAACATAGCCAGGGATATTGAAGGTTGCGATTTGGCAGGATTTAATTCCAATCGTTTTGATATTCCTGTCCTTGCCGAAGAATTTCTTCGTGCCGGAGTGGATATTGATATGACAAAACGTAAATTTGTAGACGTACAGGTCATCTTCCACAAAATGGAACAACGCACCCTGTCTGCTGCCTACAAGTTCTATTGCGACAAGAATCTGGAAGATGCACACACTGCCGAGGCAGATACGCGGGCTACTTACGAAGTGTTGAAAGCACAGCTCGACCGTTACTCCGATCTTCAGAATGATATTGCGTTCCTGGCTGATTATTCAAGTTTCAGCAAGAATGTCGATTTTGCCGGACGCATGGTGTACGATGATAACGGAGTAGAAGTGTTCAACTTCGGAAAATATAAGGGAATGTCTGTAGCCGAGGTTTTGAAGAAAGATCCCGGATATTACAGTTGGATTTTGAATAGTGACTTCACGCTGAACACCAAGGCGGCATTGACAAAAATCCGCTTGCGTGAAATGAGTAATTTGATTACAAAATAATGCTAAAAGGAAAGAAAATAATTCTTGGAATTACCGGCAGTATTGCCGCGTACAAGGCTTGCTATATCATTCGTGGGCTGATAAAGCAAGGAGCGGAAGTGCAGGTCGTCATTACTCCGGCGGGAAAAGAATTTATTACTCCGATCACTCTTTCGGCTTTGACCAGCAAACCGGTCATCAGTGAGTTTTTTGCCCAACGTGACGGAACGTGGAACAGCCACGTCGATCTCGGTTTATGGGCGGATGCCGTATTGATTGCGCCGGCCACTGCCTCTACCATCGGTAAAATGGCCAACGGAATAGCCGACAATATGCTGATAACCACTTATCTTTCGGCAAAAGCTCCCGTGTTTGTTGCTCCGGCAATGGACCTCGATATGTTTGCTCATCCTGCCACCCAGAAAAATCTGGATATTCTGCGTTCCTATGGTAATCATATTATCGAGCCGGGGACAGGAGAACTAGCCAGTCATCTGGTAGGGAAGGGGCGAATGGAAGAGCCGGAGAATATCATCCGGGTATTGGATGAATTCTTTGCTTCGAGTGACGCACTGTCCGGAAAGAGAGTGATGATTACCGCCGGACCGACTTACGAAAAGATTGACCCGGTGCGTTTCATCGGCAATTATTCGTCCGGAAAGATGGGATTCGCGTTAGCAGAAGAATGTGCCCGTCGCGGAGCGCAAGTGACCTTGATTACAGGCCCTGTGCAACTCAAAACGCAACATTCTGGCATAATTCGTGTCGATGTCGAATCTGCTGAAGAAATGTACAAAGCAGCGCAGGCTCATTTCCCGGATGCTGATGCAGGTATTCTTTGTGCGGCAGTAGCCGACTATCGTCCGGCAACGGTAGCCGATAAGAAGATTAAGCGGGAAAAAGAAGGAGAACTGACCCTGCATCTTCGGGCAACACAAGATATTGCTGCCTCTTTAGGAGGCATAAAAAGAAAACAACAATGCTTGGTTGGCTTTGCGCTCGAAACCAATAATGAGCAGCAGAATGCCGAAGGAAAGCTCGAACGCAAGAACTTCGATTTTATTGTGCTCAACTCGTTGAATGATGCTGGAGCCGGTTTCCGCCATGATACCAATAAGATAAGTATAATCGACAGGAAAGGTCGTACAGACTATCCTTTGAAGTCGAAAACGGAAGTAGCTCAAGACATCATTGATCGTCTGGTAGCCACCCTGTCTCCCAATTTTTAATTTTCAAATTTTAATTTTTAATTAGTTTGTTACGTTCACTATACATTCAGAATTACGCATTGATAGAAAAACTGGATATCAGTTTTGAAACAGGCTTTTCCGTTATAACAGGTGAAACGGGAGCCGGGAAATCAATTATTCTGGGAGCTATCGGGCTCCTGTTGGGGCAGCGTGCCGATGTGAAAGCGATTCGTCGCGGAGCTTCCAAATGTATTATAGAGGCACGGTTCGATATTGCTGCCTACGGTATGCGTCCGTTTTTTGAAGAAAACGAATTGGAATATGATGAAGAGTGTATTTTGCGTCGTGAGGTGCAGGCTTCCGGTAAAAGCAGAGCATTCATCAATGATACTCCCGCTTCACTGGCACAAATGAAAGAGCTGGGCGAACAGTTGATAGATGTACATTCTCAACATCAGAATCTGTTACTTAATAAAGAAGGATTTCAGTTGAACGTGCTTGATATTCTGGCACATAATGATGCAGCATTGGAGAAATACCATCTGCGTTATGGCGAATGGAAGCAGACAGAACGCGAACTGGCTGAATTAATGTCACTGGCAGAGAAAAGCCGTTCCGATGAAGATTATATCCGTTTCCAACTCGAACAGCTCGAAGAGGCCCATCTTGTAGAAGGAGAGCAGGAGGAATTGGAGCAGGAAGCCGAAACACTAAGTCATGCAGAGGAAATTAAAGCCGGACTTTACCGGGTAGAACAGTCATTTGTCTCGGATGAGGGTGGATTGCTTTCTTACCTGAAAGATAGTCTGAATACGCTGAATAGCTTGCAAAGAGTCTATCAGCCCGCTAAGGAACTTACCGAACGTATGGAGAGCGCCTATATCGAATTGAAAGATATTTCGCACGAAGTCTCTTCACAAAGTGATTCCGTTGAATTTAATCCGGTCCGCCTGGAAGAAGTGAACGAACGGCTGAATCTGATTTATTCCCTGCAACAGAAACACCGGGTACAGACTCTTGACGAGTTGATAGCGTTGACGGATGAATATCGTAGCAAATTGTCTGACATCACTTCATACGATGAGCGTATTGCCGAGCTGACCGCTCGTAAAGAGGAACAATATAAGCAAGTGAAACAAGAAGCAGAACTGCTCACCAAAGCCCGTACGAAAGCTGCGCGTGAAGTGGAAAAGCAATTGGCCGCCCGCTTGATTCCGTTGGGAATGCCGAATGTTCGTTTCCAGATCGAAATGGGACTGAAGAAAGAGCCGGGATTGCAAGGGGAAGATACAGTCAACTTCCTGTTTTCTGCCAATAAGAACGGTACCTTGCAGAATATCTCTTCCGTAGCTTCGGGAGGTGAAATTGCCCGTGTCATGCTTTCTATCAAAGCATTGATTGCCGGAGCCGTGAAACTGCCGACTATCGTATTTGATGAAATAGATACCGGAGTCTCCGGAGAAATAGCCGACCGCATGGCGGACATGATGCAGGAAATGGGCGACCGGAACCGTCAGGTAATCAGCATCACCCACTTACCGCAGATTGCTGCCCGCGGACGTGCACATTATAAAGTATATAAGAAAGACAGCGATACGGAAACAAACAGTCATATCCGCCGTCTCACTGATGAAGAACGAGTAGAGGAAATAGCTCACATGCTTAGTGGCGCCACTCTGACCGAGGCCGCCCTTAGCAATGCCAAATCCCTGCTTGATGCTAAGTAATTAATGGCTAAATTGATTCATTCAAAGTAGTTGAGGTAGTGAATTGTTAAGTGGTAACTGATAAGTAGTAAATTGTAAATAGTAAAATAGTAAATCAAATAGATGTTGGATAAAAGTGAAATGATTTTCGGTGTTCGTGCCGTGATAGAAGCCATTCAGGCAGGTAAAGAAATTGATAAAATTCTAGTAAAGAAAGATATTCAGAGTGATCTTTCCAAAGAACTGTTTGCTGCTTTGAAAGGGCTGCTGATACCGGTTCAGCGTGTTCCGGTGGAACGTATCAACCGCATTACCCGGAAAAATCATCAGGGAGTGGTTGCTTTCATTTCTTCTGTGACTTATCAGAAAACGGAAGATCTTGTTCCTTTCCTGTTCGAACAAGGGAAAAATCCGTTTTTTGTTATGCTCGATGGAGTGACCGATGTACGTAATTTCGGAGCCATTGCCCGTACCTGCGAATGTGCAGCTGTCGATGCAGTGATTATTCCTGCCCGCGGGAGTGCATCTGTCAATGCTGATGCCGTGAAAACATCGGCAGGAGCGCTGCACACGCTGCCTGTGTGTCGTGAGCAGAACCTCCGTTCAACGCTGCAATATCTGAAAGACAGTGGTTTCCGCATTGTAGCTGCTACCGAGAAGGGAGATTACGACTATACAAAAGCCGATTATACAGGACCGCTGTGCATCATTATGGGAGCGGAGGATACGGGAGTTTCTTATGAAAACCTTGCGCTTTGCGACGAATGGGTGAAAATCCCGATGCTGGGCACCATCGAATCTCTGAATGTTTCCGTGGCTGCCGGTATTCTGGTTTACGAAGCTGTGAAACAAAGAAATAATGACTGATATGAAGAAGATTTTAATTCTACCTTTCCTGCTTTTCTTCCTGATACAGGGAAGCATGGCGCAAACTCCCAAATGGGTAGAGAAGGCAAAACGGGCAGTCTTCTCTGTGGTGACTTATGACAAGAATGATAAAATGCTGAATACCGGAAACGGATTTTTTGTATCCGAAGATGGATTGGCTTTATCAGATTATACTCTTTTTAAAGGAGCCGAACGTGCAGTGGTTATCACTTCCGAAGGCAAGCAGATGCCGGTTAGCTTGATACTTGGAGCGAATGATATGTATGATGTCATTAAGTTCCGTGTGGCTATCACCGAGAAGAAAGTGCCTGCGCTCATTGTGGCTAAAATAGCTCCGGCAGTGGGAGCCGATGCGTGGATGCTTCCTTATTCTACACAGAAAAGTATCGCTTGCGTTACTGGTAAAGTGAAAGAAGTTTCCAAAGTAGCCGGAGAATATCATTACTATACATTGGGTATGCAGATGAAAGATAAGATGGTGAGCTGTCCGGTGATGAACGCTGAAGGTCAGGTATTTGGTATTGCGCAGAAATCATCCGGCATCGATACGGTGACCACTTGCTACGCGGCAGGAGCAGCTTTTGCCATGTCACAGAAAATCAGTGCTCTTTCTTTGGGAGACGCTGCTTTGAAAAAGATTGGCATCCGGAAAGGCCTGCCCGAAACGGAAGACCAAGCATTAGTGTACTTGTTTATGGCATCTTCGAGCCTGTCAGGCGACGATTACGAAAAGCTGTTGGATGATTTCATCCGTCAGTTCCCTGCCAATGCGGATGGTTATCTTCGTCGTGCCAATTATTATGCAGCTAAAGGTAAGGACGACCAGACTTGGTATGATAAAGCAGTTGCCGACTTTAATCAGGCTTTGAAAGTAGCCCAGAAAAAAGATGATGTATATTATAATATAGGTAAGCTGATGTATGCTTATCAATTGTCGAAGCCGGAAAAAACGTATAAAGACTGGACGTATGACACTGCTTTGCAGAATGTTCGTCAGGCAATCGCCATTGATCCGCTGCCTATTTATATTCAAATGGAAGGCGATATACTGTTTGCCCAGCAAGACTATGCCGGTGCTTTGGCAGCTTATGAAAAGGTAAATGCCAGTAACATTGCTTCTCCGGCCACTTTCTTTAGTGCTGCCAAGACGAAGGAACTGGCGAAAGGTGACCCGAAAGAAGTCGTAGCTTTAATGGATAGCTGTATTGCCCGTTGCCCGCAACCGATCACAGCAGATTTTGCTCCATATTTGTTGGAACGTGCGCAGATGAACATGAATGCCGGCCAGCCACGGAATGCGATGCTCGATTATGATGCTTATCATACAGCAGTCAAAGGAGAAGTGAACGACGTATTCTATTACTATCGCGAACAGGCCGCTTTGAAAGCACGCCAGTTCCAACGCGCCTTGGATGATATAGTTAAAGCAATTGAAATGAATCCGACAGACCTGACCTATCAGGCGGAACATGCCGTTGTAAACCTGCGTGTAGGACGTTATGAAGAAGCTATTCAGATTTTGAATAATATACTGAAGGCTGATCCTAAATATGCCGAGGCTTACCGCTTACTGGGACTTTGTCAGATACAGTTGAAGAAGACAGATGAAGCTTGCGGTAACTTTAAGAAAGCGAAAGAACTGGGTGATCCGAATGTAGATGAGCTGATTACCAAATACTGCAAGTAAGATATTACCTCTTCGAAAAACAACATAAGTAAAAATGAATCCCTGCCAACTCGAAAATTGGCAGGGATTCCTCGTTTTGGGGGACGTTGTATAAAAAACTCTCTCTCTTTTTTTTTATTTTTCCCCACTTCACTTGTTAAGCTCAGGTTGTAGGTTTTAATGATATATGGTTTGATTTCCCTTTTTCCCCTCTTTTATAAGTTAAATGCACGCTTATTGAAAATACTGCATGGCTTCACTTATTTTTTTTAGAAATTATTCGATTTTCCATCTAAAACAGTGACTAAATTTAAAAATGTGATTCATTTTATCTATAATCTTACTATATTCCGCACGTTTTTTAATAACACTTATGAGATAAGTTATAATTTATGGAAAAAAATCGATTTACTATTTGTGCAAACAATTACATCGATTGTTTGCGACAAGAGGGGCGTTATTCTACTGCCCACGTGTATAAACACGCTATTCGTTCTTTTTCGCAGTTTTGTGGAACTCAATCCATTACGTTTAGTAGGATAAACCGCGAAACTCTAAAGAGGTATAGCAACTATCTGTTGGCTTCCCGTTTGAAGCCTAATACGATTTCTACGTATATGCGTATGCTTCGTAGTATCTACAATCGCGGAGTCGATACACATCAGGCTCCTTATGTACATGGCTTGTTCCGGGATGTATTTACCGGGGTAGACACACGTCAGAAGAAAGCCATCCCGCTCGGTGAACTTCACATGTTACTAAACAAAGATCCTCAATCGGAAAAGCTTCGCCGGACACAGGCCATTGCCAATCTGTTATTTCAGTTTTGTGGAATGCCTTTTTCTGATTTGGCCCATTTGGAAAAATCCAATTTGAAACAAGGTCTTTTAAAGTACAACCGTCTCAAGACCGGTACTCCTATGAGTATAGAAGTGCTGGAGTCAGCGCACAATGCAATCGGGGGATTATACAATAAAACCGATGCGCGGAGTCCCGATTATCCTGATTATCTTTTCCGGATATTAAGCGGAGCATATAAGAGAGATGAAGAGGAGGCTTATCGTGAATATCAGTCAGCCTTGAGACGTTTCAATAATGACTTGAAAAGCCTGTCCAGAAAATTAAGGATATCTTCATCCGTCACATCTTACACGCTTCGTCATTCTTGGGCTACGACTGCCAAGTACAGAGGTGTTCCTATCGAGATGATTAGCGAATCATTAGGGCACAAATCTATTAAAACAACACAGATATATTTAAAGGGTTTCGAATTGGAAGAAAGAACAAAGGTTAATAAATTGAATTATTCTTACGTATGTAGTTTTAAAATGTTCTGATTAATATTATTAAAGCATTATGGATTAGGGACTTAATGCTGGTGTTACTTCTTAGGTAACGGAAATATATTCGCTACAAAGATAGGTAAAAATATTAATAGCAAACAAGCAAAAAACTTCTTTTTTTCCTTTTTCTCTCAAATATGCAACATGAATCTATCTGAACATGAAAGATAACGTCTTCATGCTCAAGGGATTTTTATTACCTAAATTCAAAAAAGTCTTATATTGAATGTTAGGTACCCGCTTTTATATTCCCTCATAATCGATTTTTTTCCTTTTTTCACTGCTATGTGTATCCTATATGTGTGTTATCCGTTACCTAAGAAGTAACGGAATCACATGGGGTAAAAAAATATGATTTTAACGAAACCAAAATCAGTA